>JANOJI010000607.1:0-11178 GCA_031408175.1 Ilumatobacteraceae bacterium | reverse complement strand
TCGGCGGGCGATGCCGGGCTGGCCAGATCGAGTACCGAGTCGAACACGGTGTCGAAGGCTGGCAGTGGGGTCGTGATGTCGTGTTCGATCAGCGAGAACCGCGGGTGATCGGCGAGGTTGGCGATGTTGGACCGACGACCTGTCGCGAAGTTGTCGACCACCACCACCTCGTCGCCGCGCGCCAGGAAGAGCTCGGTGAGGTGCGAGCCGACGAAGCCGCCGCCGCCGGCGAGAAGGTGGCGCATCATTGATGTCTCGGTTGGATCGAGGAGTGCATGTCAGCTTCCGGTGTCGTAGGTCAGATGGGTGGTGCCGCCGGACTGGTCGAGGCTCCACACTTCCGACGTGCTGGTTGATGTGAAGTACAGCGCGTCAGCCTGTTCGCTGATGTCCCACCCGACTGTCAACAACGCCTTCAGGTCGGCGGTTGCTGTGGCGAAATCGGTGGCGATGTCGTAGCTGAGGCGTGTGCGTTGCTCGGGTGTGTCGCCGAGGGATGACACGCCGTACTCGTAGGCGATGCTGGTCAACAGGCCACCGATGTTCACCGCGATCGCATCTTGGTTGAGGACATCGGGCTGCAACGTGCGAGGCAGGTCGTTGAACGTCGGCTCAACCTTCTCGAACGCATAGTCAATGCGTTTGACGCTGACGATGCCGAGCTGATCGACCGCGCTGGCTTCGATCGACCATCCCGGAGGGTCGCCCTGCACCGTTGTCGGCTGGGCATCGAGGCCGTAGATCGTGACGGTGCCCTCGGTCCGCGTCGAGCGAGTGACGGTGTATGTGGGGCTGGGCGCCAGGCTCGTCTCGATGTTCGTCAACGCCACCTCGGGCTCGATCGCGCCCGTGAGGAAGGTGGCGGTCGTCGAACTGATGCCGACGGTGCGTTCGAAGCCGAGCAGGCGCACCTCGGGTCCGCTGGGCACCGCCATCGGCATGATCAACCATGTCTGCAACGTTGCGTTGGGGTCACCCGTGTAGCCGTGATGTTGCGTGGCGAGCTCGTCGCCGTCGGCAGGAAACGGCTTGTTGCCGATGGCGATCGGGATCAACACCGACGGGTCGACCGGCACCTCCGTCGTGGGCGGCGCAATGGTGGTCGTCGGTGCCGTAGTGGTGGCCGCAGCGACCGTGGTGGTGGTCGGTGAAGCGATGTCGGCGATCGACGTGGTCGATGGAGATGACGCCGGCGCGGTGCTGGGAGAACTGGAGCAGGCAGCGATCAGCGCCGGGCCGGCAAGCCACAGCGATCGTGCCCTTGCCCGAGTCATGATTGCCGATTCTACGATCTCAGCGACCGATGCCCTGGTAATCGAACGAAGCTCTGCGCCAGTCGTTTCGCTCCAGGAGATTGCGTGCGTCGACGATCGCTCGGCCCTTCATTGCGTCGGCCACCTTGGCGATGTCGAGCCAGCGGAAGTCGTCCCATTCGGTCAGTACTGCGAGCACGTGCGCGCCGGTGCACGCGGCGTACGCGTCGTCGGCGATCGTGATGTCGGCCGGTAGACCCGACTTGTGACCAGCCACGGTCGGATCGAACGCCTGCACGGTGGCACCTGCCGCAACGAGGCGCTTGATGATCGCCAGCGACGGCGAGTCGCGCAGATCGTCGGTGCGTGCCTTGAAAGTGAGGCCCCACACGGCCACGGTGACCGTGCTCAGGTCGCCTCCCGCAGCGATTCGGATCTTGTCGGTGACCCGCTCGAACTGCTCTTCGTTGATGGCGATCACACCATCGAGCAGATCGAAGTGATACCCGGCATCGCGCGCGATCTTCAACAACGCCCGAGAATCTTTCGGAAAACAGTTGTGTGCCACCAAGCCACCCGTGACGACCACCGTGTGATTGCGATCGACCTCCACGGAATACACGGTCTGGTTGCTGTGCCGTTTGGTCACATCGACCACTCGCACCCACGCCGTCCCCTTGCGGTCGCGTCGATAGCCGGTCGGCGCGATTCGCTTTGCTTGCTCATTGAGTTGGTGTCGAACCTGCTCGCGTTCGTGAGGCTCGAGTAGCCACAGACAGTCTTCGATTTGATCTGCTCCGGAGATGACCAACCAATGCGTGTCGACCGTCGACCTGGTTGTGCGGGCAACCTTCTGGCGGGCAACGACGCCGAACTCGCCGAGCAGCCGAAGCATGCCATCCGCCAGCTCGGGGGAAACCGTTCCGTATTCGAGCGCGACAGATGGGCCGCCGTTCAGCAGCGACCACGAGCCGTCACCCGCCCACAACCCACGAAGAAGGGCCTGCTTTGCCGATTCGGAAGAGCTCCAGACCATGTCTGGAATGCGCGTGAGCGCGGCTGGAGCGATGGCCTCGATCATCGAAGCGTGCTCGGGGCCGAAGGCATCGGCCAGGGGCGAGCCGAGAGAGATCGGCAACCAGTCGTCGGTGGTAAGTGCGCTGGCGAGCTTGACGGCGACCTCGTCGTCTGCCGACCTGACGATCATCGGATGATCGGCCGTGACCGTCAGCCGACGTCCCATCTTGGTGCGGATCTGCACCATGTCGCCGTCGTAGGGCCGCTCTGTAAACGCAAGTGCACGTTGGAACTCTGGAATGACTTGGCCGTTGGACCAGCTGAGAATCTCGAGTCCGTCGAGCGACAGGTCGGCGAGCTTGTCGAAGCGAGTCAGCCGGGTTCCGTCGCTGTCACGGACGATGCAGGTCTCAGCGCCATCGAAGCAACTCCCACCCCAGCCCGGGCCGGGGCGCAGGAAGTCTTGGCCGATGCGCTTGTCGGAGCCCATGCCGACGACGACGTCGTTGACGTCGGCGCCAACGCCTTCGCAGATGGCGGCGATGGCGTTGATGAAGCTGAGCTTGGTGGCGAGGAACGCGTTGGCTGCGTACTTGATGGTCTCGGCCGACGCCGGGTCGGTGACGATCACTGGGGCGCTGATGCCGTCGTAGAGCCCCGAGACCTTCAGGGCCGCCGCCTGGTCGTCGCAACCGACGACGACTCGATCGGGTTTGAGAAAGTCCTGCACAGCGGAGCCTTCGCGCAGGAACTCGGGGTTGGAGACCACCCTCACGTCGGGGCGGCCCATCACCCGCTCGACGACCTTGGCGCTGCCGACCGGCACAGTGGACTTGTTGACCACGACGGCTTCGAACGGCAGGACCGGACCGATCTGTCTGGCGGCGGCTTCGATGTAGCTCAGGTCGGCCGAGCCGTCGTCACCTTGTGGAGTTGGAACGCACAGGAACGCGATCTCGCACTCCGCGGCTGCGTTGGCGGCACCCAGCACGAACGACAAGCGGCCGCCGGCGATCCCCTCCTGTACCAGTTCCTGCAAACCGAGTTCGACGATCGGGATCACGCCGCGGCGGAGGCTCTCGACCTTGGCCGGATCGATGTCTGCGCACACCACTTCGTGGCCCAGGTGGGCGAAACAGGCCCCCGTGGTCAGGCCCACGTACCCGGTTCCGATGACGGCGATCTTGGTCATGGGTGGAGAGGTTACTGGCGAGGCTGCGTGTTCACCGGTGGCACAAGACCTATTGCGCGGTGGAGTTGGACCGTGCAGGCTGACGGAGTGCTGCTGACTATCGAACGTTCGGTGCTGGAGCGTCGCGCCCGCCGGCTGGCGTGGTTGACCATCGTGTGGAACGTGGTCGAGGCGGTCGTAGCGATCGGGTCCGGTCTGGTCGCCGCCTCACTGGCGCTGGTCGGGTTCGGCATCGACTCCACCATTGAGGTATTCGCCGCCGTTGTCGTGCTGTGGAGGCTCCGTGGCGTCGACGAGGAGCGCGAGCAACACGCATTGAAGCTCATCGCCGTGTCGTTCTTCGTGCTCGCCACGTACGTCACCGTGGAGGCCATCCGCGATTTGATCAGCGACAGCGACGCGCGCACATCGCCAGTGGGGATCGGTCTGGCGATCGCCAGCCTCATCGTGATGCCGGTGCTTGCCGTGGCCAAGTCGCGCACCGGTACAGCGTTGGGCAATCGCACCGTCATCGCCGATGCCGCAGAGACGAAGCTGTGCACATACCTATCTGTGATTCTGCTCGCCGGTCTGCTCCTCGACGCCACGTTGAACTGGTGGTGGGCTGACCCGGTCGCGGCGCTCGGGATCGCCGTCCTTGCCTTCCGAGAGGGCCGCGAAGCGTGGGCCGGAGACGACTGCTGCTAGTGCTCCGACCCCGAACGTTCGCAACGTTGGTGCTGTGAGTAGGACCGGGCGTTGCCTGGCATCGCACGGCGGTGATGCAGCTGTTGATCCAGCGTGTGTGGGCGCGGGAATACGCCTGAGCGAGCCGAAATCGCGCCCGACGAGGCGGCGGCTGCTGGGGCGCGGGCCGCCTACAGGGCGCGAACGTCCGTGGTCACAGCACTAGCTCACTCCACGTCCATCGAGTCGAACGTCAGCGTGAGTTCTTCGGCGACGATGTCACTGCAGTTCGCATCCAGCGACGTGGTGCGATAGTTCACAGGAAACGCGTTGCGAAATCGCCAGCTCCATACCGCTGAGCGTTCCTCGTCGAGCAGCGTGACCGTGACGTCGCGGTCGACATTCGACTGCCCCTCACGGGCCTGCTTCCACCAGTCCCAGAGATCGGTGGATCCGATCAGCCCACGCTTCACGACGAGGTGGCCGTACTTGGCGAGGCCGGGCTGCTTGCGTGAGTCCTGGGTCTTCTCGTTGCCGCTGCGGTAGGCGACTTCATCGATGATCGCATCGGGCAGTTCAACCCGAAAGAACTGGGACCGGATGTCGTTGGGGTCACCGATCCCGAGGTCGACCAGGAAGTTGGAGCCCTCGTAGGGGTGGTCGCGAAAGATTGCCATGTCGTCATCATGACAGGTTGTCAACGATGCAATAACGATATATCGTGACTGCATCAAGACATACCCAGAAAAACATCGACAAGGAGACAACATGGATCCCCGATCCAACGAACACGACCGCAACCGCCGGGGCCGAGGCGGCCCGACTGGCGGCCGCCGCGAACGAGGTTCCGGCCGGCGCGGGCGTGGCTTCGGTTATGGACCCGACGGCTCGATGGGCCGCGGACCGCGCCGAGGGCGTGGCGACGTGCGCACGGCGGCGTTGCTGCTACTGCTCGAGCGCCCGATGCACGGATACGAGATGATCCTCGAGATCCGCGAGCGCAGCGGCGAGGCATGGAGCCCCAGCCCCGGTGCGATCTATCCAACGATCCAACTGCTCAGCGACGAAGGGCTCATCACCACGCATGACGAGGATGGCAAGAAGGTGTCGAGTCTCACCGAGACAGGCCGAGTTGCCGCCCAGGAACTGGCGTCGACCAAGACTGCGCCTTGGGACGAAGCGTCGAACGACGCCGGCGAAGGTGCCCCCAGCCTGCGCCATGCGATCCATCATCTGATGATGGCCACCAAGCAAGTAGCGATGGCCGGCACCGATGCCCAGCGTCAGCGGGCGACCGAACTGCTCGACGAGACCCGACGCAAGATCTACGCACTGCTCGCCTCCGACGAGGTGTAGCACGCGTAGGGTCGCCGATGACCTGGTGACCGAGAGCTACGATGCGCGCAAGTCAACGGGACTTTCATCCCGAAGGAGGGCGTAATGTCGTCATTCACGTACGACGTGGGGTACGAGGAAGCTCGCAATCGGCTCACGGTTGCGTTCCGCATCATCTTGGCCATACCACACCTGATCGTGTCGCAGGTCTGGGGCTATCTCGCCCAGATCCTGGCCGTCATCCAGTGGTTCGTCATCTTGTTCACCGGCAAGCGCAACGAGGGGATGTGGAACCTCCAGCAGGGTTGGCTCAGCTACTACGCCCGAGTCATGGGCTACACCGAGCTGTTGTATGACCAGTATCCGGCCTTCGGGACGGACCCGGGCACGGTCCCCGTGCGCAGTGCGATCTCGTACGAGGAATCGGCCAACCGATTGACGAGCGCCCTGCGACTCATCTGGATCATTCCTGCAGCGATCATCGGCGCCATCATGGGCATCGCCGCCTTCGTGGTTGTGGTGATCTCGTGGTTCTCGATCGTGATCACGGGCAAGCAGTCCCGCGGCATGTGGGACTTCGTGCTGAAGGTCGTGCGTTTCACGCTGCAGGTGCAGTCGTACGGACTGCTGATGACCGACACCTACCCGAAGTTCGGCGAAGGAGCCATGGCCGCAGCGTCGTCGACGTCGCCGCCACCCCCGCCGCCGGGCTACATCCCCCCGCCCCCCGCCTGACCAGAATCGCATCCTGGTGTGATCTGATGTCGTGATGACCGCTGATCGACTGGAACCCATGCCCGAGGATTGGACGAGGGCGCTCGGCGTGGTCGCCCATCCTGACGACCTGGAGTACGGCGCGGCGAGCGCCGTGGCGCGGTGGACAGATCATGGTAAGGACGTGCGCTATCTGCTCGTGACACGCGGTGAAGCGGGCATATCGACGATGCCACCCGAGCAGGTCGGCCCCGCACGAGAGCAGGAGCAACGACGCAGTGCCCAGGCCGTTGGCGTATCCGTCGTCGAGTTTCTCGATCACGCCGACGGGCTCGTCGAAGCCGACCTTGCGCTGCGCCGGGACATTGCCGGGGCGATTCGTCGGCACCAACCCGAGGCGATCCTGTCGATCAACCACCGCGACAGCTGGGGCGGGCCAAGTTGGAACCACGCTGATCATCGGGCGGTCGGCCGGGCACTGCTCGACGCAGTGCGTGACGCCGGCAACCCGTGGATCTTCCCGGATGCGGGCCCGGCGTGGGGCGGCGTCCGATTCGTAGCGTTCAACTCCTCACCGCAGTCCACCCATGCCGTCGACGTCACCGGCTACCTAGAACGCGGCATCCAGTCGCTGCACTGCCACGAGCTGTACCTGGCCAACCTCGGGGGAGATTCAGGTGATCCGGGCGAGTCCCTCCGCTCGAGCGCCGAAAGCACCGGAACACGGTTCGGTGTGCTGCACGCGGTTGCGTTCGAGCTGGTGATGTTCTGATCGGCGGACGGAACTGCTGTTTGGATAGGGGCCGCAACGGGTAGGATGGGGAGTCAGGGTCGGCGACCCTGAAAGCGACGATGCCGCGGGGACCCGGCGTGCACGCTCGACAACGTGCCGTACCGCGCTGCCAGCGCAGGACCAACATTTGATACTCGACTCACAACAACTCGAAGCGGCAATCTGGTCGATCTCCGAAGGCAGGGGATCCGACGACGAGCTAGAGCTTCTGCGCGCCGATCAGCGCACGTCTCTCAGCATGCTCGACCGTCTGATCATCGAGGCCGAGGAGGACCTCGCCTCGGTCCGCAACCTGACCGGTGACGAACGCGACCAGGTGGTCGCCGACTTCACCGACACCCTGCAGGGTCTGCGCTCAACCGCGGCGCGGCTGCGCCCGCCGGCGCCCGCTGTAACCAGCGCGCCGCACCTCGACGACGTTCTGCCCATCGCCTGGGAGCCGTTGGAGCCCGAGGAAGTGCAGCTCCAAGCATCGTGGGCGGCAGGACAGGTGGTGGTCTGGGCCGCCGGTCGCGGCTCGCCGGCCGACGGGAACGACGCGCTGGCCACACGGCTGGAAGCGATCGGTGGCCCGTCGGTGGGCTGGCAGCTGCACCCCGGCGTGCCGCTGCCGGGAGGAATGCGTGCCGAGGCAGTAGCGATCCCGATGAAGGATGCACTGGGATGGCTCGTCGCGATCGGCGGCGGGCATGGCCATGTGGGCGTGGGTCCCAGCGTGTTGTGGCTCGGCCGTGCCGCGCTGGAGGGCGTTCGGCTGGTGGCACGTGGGTCGGTCGTGCCGAGCATGCGGGTTGCGTCACGTTCCGAGAGCGGCAACGTCGAGGCGTCGGTCCAATGGGTTCCGGCGCTGGTCGATAGTGCCACTGTCAATTCGCTTGCGACCGCAATGCCGGGCGCAGTTGTCGCGGTCGGCGGTGGAAACGGACGGGCGACTGCTACGGCGGTCATTGCTGCAGCGGTCGAGGCGATCGTCGCCGAGAGCATCGAACGAACGGAGCTGCCCGCACCTCCACCAACCGCGAAGTCGCCGACTGATCTGGAAGACACCGTGATCGCTCGGATGGACGGTGCGCCCTTCCAGGCCGCTGTCAGCCTGGCGTCGGCGACGGCGAGACGGCTCGAGCAGTGGTCGCGTACCGTGACCGACGCCGCACGTCCGAAGTTGGTCGTTCAACTCGATGCGCCGGCGCAAGGCGGGGTGTGGCTCGTCTCGGTCTCAGTTCCGTCGTCGGCGAAAGGCACCCTGGTGCCGATCGATACCGCGCTGCGCACCGACGGCGGTCGACGACCGGTGCTGGCGGAATGGCAGCGCCTGGGGCGGCTCTTCCCGGCGCTCGATCGCGTCGGCGTGTCGCGTCGCGGGCAGGTTGCCATCAGCCAGGACGAAGCGTGGCAGTTCATGACGGTCGGCGGCCCCACGTTGGCCGAAGTCGGCTTCGATGTGCGGCTACCGGCGCTGTCGCGGCGCAAGGCGCGACCGTCGCTGCGACTGTTCGCCGAGACGCCGGCCAACTCGGTCGTCGGCGCACATCAGCTCAGCAACGTCGCCTGGTCGGTGCTGTTCGACGATGTCGAACTGTCGGCCGACGACGTCAGACGGCTGGCTCGCCAAGCGCGTCCACTCGTTCAGTCGCGTGGTCGCTGGGTGGAGGTCGACCGGTTCGATGTCGAACAGGCGGCCGTGGCGCTCGCCGAGCGTGAGAAGGTCAAGCAGCTCACGGGCGCGCAGATCCTGCAGCACAGCGTCGGCCTCGGTGGGACGTCGCTCGCCGGCGGTGTTGTCGTGCATGGCAACAGCTGGGCGAACGACATCATGCGCAGCGCCGCCGAGGTGTCGATGTCGCCGATCACGCATCCCGACGGGTTCACAGGCGCTCTGCGTACCTATCAGGCCGAGGCAGTCTCGTGGATCGGGTTCCTCGATGCTGCGGGGCTTGGTGGCTGCCTGGCACTCGACATGGGTCTGGGAAAGACACCGACGGTGCTGGCACACCTCGCCCGCAAGGGTGCCGAGGGCAAGACACTGGTGATCGCGCCGGCGGCAGTGGTCGGCAACTGGGCTGCCGAAGCGGACAGGTTCACGCCGGGGTTGCGCGTTGTCGTTCACCATGGCGCTGCACGCGCGTCGGCCGACGAGCTCGAAGCCGAGATCGCCGGCGCCGACATGGTGATCACCACCTATGCGACTGCGGTGCGCGATGTCGACGCACTGGCCGCCCTCACCTGGCACACGATCGTGTTGGACGAAGCGCAGGCGATCAAGAACCCGGCCAGCGACACCTCGCAGCAACTGCGCCGCGTCAACGCTCACACGCGCCTGGCGTTGACAGGTACCCCGATCGAGAATGGTCTCGGTGATCTGTGGGCGATCCTCGACTTCACCAATCCGGGCCTTGTCGGGTCGCGGCCGTCGTTCATCGCCCAGATGTCGGGTGATGGCGAGGATGCGCTGCGCGCCTTGAATGGCCTGCTGCTGTTCCGCCGCACCAAGATCGAGCCCGAAGTGGCTGCCGAGCTGCCCGACAAGATCGACGAGCTCGACCACTGCACCATGACACCCGAGCAGATCGGCCTCTATCAGGCGGTGCTCGACAAGCTCGTCGAGAGCATGGCGGATTCCGACAATCTCGCCGACGCCAAGCAGGGTGCGATCCTGGCCGCGATCACGGCCCTGAAGCAGATCTGCAACCATCCGTCGGCGTACCGCGACGACGGCCAGCCGCTGGCCGGGCGATCCGGCAAGCTGGCACGACTCGAGGAGATCGTCGAGTCGGTCTTCGCCGCCGGCGAGCGAATCCTCATCTTCACCCACTTTGCGACATGGGGCCGACGGCTGGCCGACCACCTCACCGAGGTCACCGGTCGTCCGATCGCGTGCTACGACGGCAGCCTCACCAGGACCGTCCGTGATCGACTCGTCACCCAGTTCCAGACCGAGGAAGGGCCTGGGGCGATGGTGTTGTCGCTGAAGGCCGGTGGTACCGGATTGAACCTGACGGCCGCCAACCACGTCGTGCTGTACGACCGGTGGTGGAACCCCGCCGTCGAAGACCAGGCACGCGACCGGGCGTGGCGCATCGGGCAGAGTCGCACCGTGATCTCGCACCGGTTGGTGTGCCCGGGCACGATCGACGAGCGCGTTGAAGAGGTCGTGGCCGGCAAGCGGCACATCGCCAATGTCGTGCTGCCGCGATCGAGTTCGCTGGCCGATCTGAACAACGATCAGCTCCGCCTCGCGCTGGGGCTGCGCCCCGATGAACTGCTCGCCGAGGACGAACAATGAGCCGCGCGCCCCGCAGGGGCAATGGTCAGGCCCGCCGTCCCCAGGCCAAACGACCTGCCCCGATCGATGTCTGGAGCAAGCCCGGCGCGCTGCCCGAGTTCGTACCAATCGCCGTTCCACACGAGGCCGGCGCACTGCTGCGATCGCTGGGCGATCCGCCGATGCTGCATGCCTCCCAGGCGACTCGGTATCTCACGACGGTCATCCAGCGAGCGGCGGTGATCGCCGCCGCGCTCGCCCTGAGCGCCGACCTCCTCGCCGAGGTCGAGGAGGGGTAGTGAGTTCGACCGACGCTGAGTACGCCCGTCGGCTGCAACGCCTCAGTGGCCGGACGTGGAAGCGCCTGGTCCCCAACCCGTACCGCTGGAACGTACGGCGGTTGGCCACCGGTCGAGTGCTCGACGTTGGCTGCGGCATCGGTCGCTGTCTCGATTTCGTCCGTCCTCGCGGCGTCGGTGTCGACCCCAATGCGACGGCAGTTGCGGTGTGCGTCGAGAACGGACATCAGGCGTACACCCCCGACGAGTTCAGCACCGTCTACGGCGCACTCGAACCGAGCCGGCAGTTCGACACGCTGCTGTGCTCGCACGTGCTCGAGCATCTCGATGAACCAACGGGCGTCGAGTTGTTGCGCTCCTATCTGCCGTACCTCGGCGAGCAAAGCCGAGTCATCCTCATCACACCGCAAGAGCGCGGGCAGCGATCGGATCCGACACACGTGCGGTTGATGGATCGCGATGCGCTGACCGAGCTGGCCGGCCAGTGTGGATTGGTGATCGAGCGAATCTCGTCGTTCCCGCTTCCACGATTCTGCGGGCGGTGGTTCATCTACAACGAGACCGTCACGATCGCCGCCAAGAGCGAGCGATGAGGCGCGCCGTCGCCGGATACTTCTTCGCCTTGCTCGTGCTGGTCGCGACGTGGG
>JANOJI010000591.1:0-4640 GCA_031408175.1 Ilumatobacteraceae bacterium | reverse complement strand
CGTGGCATCCACTTCCCCTGGCCGATAGCGGACATGATCCTGCAGCACCACGAGCGCATCGACGGCTCCGGGTACCCGCTGGGCTTGGTCGGCAGCGAGATCCTTCTTTCGGCACAGATCATCGCCGTCGCCGATGTCGTCGAGGCGATGTCGTCGGCTCGCCCATACCGGGCGAGCAAGGGCCTCGACGCTGCGCTGAGCGAGATCGAGCACCACCGCGGCACGCTGTTCGATGCAAAAATTGTCGATGTGTGTCTGCGCCTGTTCCGGGAACACCGTTTCAGTTTCGCGATGGGGGCGCCGCAATGACTCTGCCCCCACGGCGGTTGTGGAAGCACAAGCCGTGACCGGCGTCGACGTTCAACTCTGGGCTGACTCCAGCGCGCCGATCGTGTTCGTGAAAGGACCGGACGCGACGATGCAGTATGTCGATGCCCTTGGCGCTGCCTTCATCGGTCTGGCGCCCGAGGACATCTGTGGACGATCTTGGTTCGACCTGCTGCACCCCGACGATGTCGACTCCGCCCGCGCCGCCTGGAAGCAAGCACTCAGCGACAAGGCGCCGTACCGCGCTGAGCTGAGGCTGCGCAACGCCGCCGGCGTGTATCGCTGGATGTCGGATCACGCGTCGCCCTTGCTTGCTCCAGACGGCACGATCGAAAAGTGGATCGACAGCTTGCGCGATATCGACGACGACAACGAGGCCGCCGGCGGTCGTCGGCGCTCGGCCAATGACACCGCGACCCTCGCACACCTGGAAGCACTGTTGGCGGCCGCGCCACTTGGGATTCTGTTCGTCGATCGCGATTTTCGGTATGTTCGTGTGAACGAAAAGGTGGCCGCCATTCACGGCAGCGCCACGGTGGGCGAACATCTCGGTCACACCGTGGCCGAGATCGTGCCGGCACTCTGGGCGCAGCTCGAGTCGGCGTATCGCAGTGTGCTCGTAACGGGCGACCCGGTGGTCGATATGCCGCTGACTGGGCCCACCGCCGAGGATCCTGGTCACATTCACCACTGGCTCGAGAGCATCCACGCTGTGCAGATCAACGGCGAGACCATCGGTCTCGGCATCGTTCTCGCCGACGTCACCGAGCGTATTCAGCACCTGAGCACGCTCGTCGCCCTCACCGAGGCCGCTGTCGGCACGATGGCAGCGGCCGCTGAGGCCCGCGACCCATACAGCGCTGGCCATCAGCAGCGAGTTGCCGAGTTGGCGGTCGCCATCGCGATCGACCTCGGGCTGAGCCCACACGACGTCGATGGGCTTCGCCTGGCGGCCAAAGTGCACGACATCGGAAAACTGGCGATTCCATCGCAGATCCTGAACAAGCCGAGCCGGCTGAGACCCACCGAGTTCGCGTTGATCAAAGAGCATGCCCAGGCTGGCTCCGACATCGTGCGGGGCATCGACTTTCCCTGGCCGGTGGCCGATGTGATCCTGCAACACCACGAACGAATCGACGGCTCGGGCTACCCGGCCGGCTTGGTTGGTGACGGAATTCTGTTGGGCGCCCGGATCATCGCCGTCGCCGACGTTGTCGAGGCGATGTCGTCGCACCGCCCATATCGGGCAAGCCTGGGCATCACTGCGGCACTCAGCGAGATCGAGAGTGGCCGGGGCACCCTCTACGACGCCGAGGTCGTCGACGTATGCCTGCGTCGTTTCCGCGAGGACGGCTGGCGCTTTCCGACAGATGAGCAGAGCGGTGAGGCGACCGCGGACCACGACATCCCGATCGACGCCGGCCCGCTTGACGATCTGCACGCCGTGTCGGAGAGCCCGGGCGGGGCATGAGCCGTCTGCGCTGCCGCTCGCGGTCGTTGCGAACGTTGGCACCCGATCCCTGTCCGCACAGTCGGGCGCCGTATGGGTCTCTTGCCCTACTTACCTCACGTTCTGGCTGGACAGGCCGATACCGATGGTGTGGGTAGGTCGCTTCGGCTGAATGGGTCCCTGGCATGGTTGCGGCTCGGCGCGCTCGTGGCGGGGGTCGTGCTGGTCGGTGCCAGTGTCGGATGGAGCATCGTCAGCGGTCGAGCGGCCGGGCCCGCTCTCGACCGCCAGTTGCTGCGCGAGGATCGCAAGCAAGTGCAGGCTGTCAACGAATACTTCGACCGGGCCCGTGATCTGATGCTGCTGGCGGCACAGAACCCTGCCTTCGCCGACTTCTATGGATCGCCGGGCGGGCGTGCCGAAAAGGTTGCCGCTGGAAACCGCTACCTGGACGACGCGGCTGGCTCGCTCGCGTACCTCGAGTCTCTTTACCGCGGACGGATCGGTGAGATCTGCTTCATCGATCACACTGGCGCCGAGAACACTCGGCTCGTCCGGGAACAACGCGCCGCGACCGCTGACCTGTCCTCCGACGAGTCCTCCAACCCGTTCTTCGCGCCAACGTTCGAGCTCGGCATCGGTCAGGTGTACCAGGCGGCCGCCTACATCTCGCCCGACACCAACGAGCTGGTGATCTCGAACTCGACGGCGCTTCCCGGATTGCCGGATGGACAGAAGGCGATCGTCCACTTCGAGGTGTCGATGACCACCTTCGCCGACATCAGTAGCGACCCGAGCATCACGTTCTTGATCGTGGACGCCACCACGGGGACGACGCTCGCCGACAGCAGTAGATCTGCGACGACCGACGCCGCTGCACCGGCCGACGAGAACCGCGACTTTGCAGAGTTGGTGAGATCCGGTCGCGCCGGCGGCGTTGCCACCGTCGGCAACCTGCGCGTCGCGTTCGAGCACCGGGAGAGCACACCGTCGAACGCCAACGACTGGTACATCATCGCTGCCGCCCCGGCTGTGGACACCGGACTGACCACGTACTTCGGATTTTGGACACTGTTCTTGGTGGGCGCGGCGCTCGCCCTCTTGGTATTGGCTTTGGCGAGTTTCCGTAGCTATCAACGTCGGCTCGAGCAGGCCGCACTCACCGACGCCTTGACGAGCCTGCCCAATCGCAACCTGTTGGGCGACAACGTGAAGCAGGCTCTGGCGGCGAGACGACGCCATGGTGGCGAGGTCGCGGTGCTGGTGATCGACCTCGATCGCTTCAAGGAAGTCAACGACACCCTTGGCCACCACGTCGGTGACCAGTTGCTCGTTGCGATCGGTCCGCGCATCCGCTCCGTTCTTCGAGATGGCGACACCATCGCTCGCCTCGGCGGCGACGAGTTCGGTCTCTTGCTGCCGGGCGTCCATGGTTCCGCCGAAGCGATCGATGTCGCCAATCGCATCCTCGTCAAGCTCAGCGAACCGTTCCAGATCAACGGCGTGATTCTCGAGGTCGAAGCGAGCATCGGTATCGCCATTGCACCTCAGCATGGGGACGACTACACCGAGTTACTGCAACACGCCGATAAGGCCATGTACGGCGCCAAGCTGGCGGGCCTGGGCGCCTCGCTGTACGCCACGCCGCTCGACCCGCACGGTCAGCGGCGCTTGTCGATGCACAGTGAGTTGCGCTGCGGACTGGACAACGACGAACTCGTGCTGCACTACGAGCCGAAGACGCTCCTGCCAACGGACGCAGCGACGACGCCGTGATCGGATCAGGGGTCCGTAAACTCGTTGATCAATGACGGATCAAGCACCGTTCGACGCGAAGGTCGTCGCCCGCATTCTGCAGCGCGCCGGTGATCTCGAACGCGCCGGCGAGGCGCAGGACGAGGCGGGGACGATCGCCGAAGCCTCGTTGATTGCGGCGGCAGAAGAGGTCGGACTGTCCGTCGATGCCGTGCGTCGTTCGATTGCGGTTGAACGGCTCGGACCGCTACCCGTTGCGCGTTCAGGCGACCGGATAGTCGGGCCGTCGCATGTGTACGCCGACGGCGAGTCCGACGTGCCTGCGGACGACTCGTTGGCCAGGGTCGACTCGTGGTTGGTCGATGGTCATCACCTTCGTCGTGACGTGCTGCGACCAGGACAGGGGGAGTGGAGCAAACGCTCTGGCCTCGTCGGCGTGACCATACGCACCATTCGCAACGCGACCGGCGAGGGCAAGCTCGGCGACTTCGAGCGAGTCAATGCGGTGGCCCGCGATACGGGAAGCGGTTCATCGGTGGTTCGGATCACGGTCGACCGAACGACCAATCGACGATTCGCGGGCGGGGGAGGAGCCGTCGTTGCCGTTGGCGGCATGACTGGAGTCGTTGTCGCGGCGGCGGTCGCGACGCCTATCGTGCTCCTGGCGACGCCCGCTGCGATCGTGGCAGGCGTGGGTGTGGCGTTGAGCGGTCGGAAGCGGGCCCGCCGTACCGAGAGCGAGATCCGGCGGCTGCTCGATGCCGTCGGCGCCGGTGATGATCCGACGCGGCTGAGCGTCGACGTCGTACGCCGGGCGGCCGGCAAGGCAACTGCGGCCGGCTCCAGAGCGCTGCGCACCGTCGGTCGAATTGCACCACCGCCGCCGCCCCCTCCTCCATCGCCGGCTCGTCTCGACCCGCCGCGCCCGCCGGTCCGCCGACGTCGCCCAGACAACTGATCGACCCGTTCTGTTGGTGAGAACGCTGTCGAGGTCTGCGAGACTCCGAGGATGCTGACGTTGAACTCGGTTGCACCTGACTTCGAACTGCTGGACGAACGCGGCCGGAACGTCCACCTTCAGGACCTTCGGGGGCATTGGGTGTTGCTG
>JANOJI010000553.1:0-2052 GCA_031408175.1 Ilumatobacteraceae bacterium | reverse complement strand
TGGTGACCGTGCCGAGCGAGTATGTGCGCAGTTCCGTGGTCGAGGCGTACGGAGTCGCGGCATCGAACGTCCGCGTGGTACCACACGGCTTCGAACCTGACCTGTTGACCAACTTCACCGACGAGGCCGAACTGCGTGGCAGGTACGCGTTGGGCGATGGGCCCGTGATCGTGTACCCGGCGGTCACCAACCATCACAAGAATCATCGATTCCTCATCAATCTGCTCGGATCGACATGGCGAGATCCTGGTCTTCGGCTGGTGCTGACCGGGGCCAATGGCACCGCCGATACTGAGGTGCGGGCAGCGACCGATTCGCGGATTCGTCGTGTCGGGCGGGTTCCGGCCGAAGATCGCAATGGCCTGCTCAAGATGGCCGAGGCGATGGTCTTCCCGAGCCAGTACGAAGGCTTCGGCGCACCGTTGATCGAAGCGATGGCTCTCGGTTGTCCCGTCGTCGCCAGCGACTCGACGTGCATTCCTGACGTCGTCGATGGTGCCGGCCTCGTGCTGCCATTGACGCCCGATGCCTGGTCGGATGCCCTCGACCGGGTTGGGCGCGAACGCGCCACGATGGTCGCCGCCGGTCTACAGCGTGCCGCAGCGTTCACCGCTCGCGCCTCCGGCGCGGCGTTGGCGGCCGCGTACGCGGCAGCATTGGAACGGTCATGACCAGCGAGCGACTGCGGATCGTTGTGCTCTGCCCACACTTCACTCCGGATAACGCGCCGACCGGCGCAGTGATGACACGGATCGTCACTGAACTTGCCGCACTCGGCCACCAACTACACGTCGTCACCGCGCTGCCGTGGTATCGCGGCCACGCCATCGAACCTGGCTGGGAAGGCACGTGGATACGCAGAGAGTCCACGGAATGGGGTTCGATCACCAGGGTCAACCCATTCCCCGGCAGCGACAAGCGAAACCTTGTGCGGCGAGCGGTGGGATTCGCCGGTTTCAGTGCGCTCGTCGGGCTGGCTTCGAGCCGCGGCGGTCGCGTCGACGCGGTCATCGCCATGTCGCCGCCACTGACGATGGGCCTCACAGGATGGGCCACTCACGTGATTCGGCGCGGACCCCTGATCTTCAACATCCAAGATGTGTTCCCCGACGCAGCGGTCGAGACGGGAGCGATCACGAATCGGTGGATCATCGCCGCGGCACGACAACTCGAGCGAGTCAGCTACAACCGAGCAGAGGCAGTCACGGCGCTCAGTGCCGATCTGGGCAACAACATCGCCGCCAAGATGCGACCGTCGCGGCGAGATCGCGTGCGGGTGATCCCCAATTTCGTCGACACAGATGCCATTCGTCCGCACGACCGCATGACCGAGTTTCGTCGCGAACTCGGTATCGGCTCCGAGACCGTGGTGCTGTATGCCGGCAACGTCGGCTTCTCGCAGTCGTTGGAGATGGTCGTCGAGACGGCCAAAGCCATGCCGTCGCTGACCTTCGTGATCAACGGTGACGGCGCAGCGCGAGCATCGCTGAGTGATCTCGCCGACGGGCTCGCCAACATTCGCTTCTCTGGCTATCAGCCGATGGAACGTTTGCCGGAGGTGTTGGCGACCGGTGACATACATCTCGTGCCGCTGAAGGCCGGTCTCGGTCGGGTCAGCGTTCCGTCGAAGACGTATTCCATCCTCGCTGCGGGTCGTCCCGTCCTGGCGGCAATCGACCCGGGAACCGAAGTGCCGCGGATCATCGCCGAGTCGGGCGGGGGAATATGTGTGCCACCCGACGACATCGCAGCCTTCCGGAGCGCGTTGCAAACTCTGGCCGGCGACCCTGCGGTCCGCCAGCAGATGGCAGTGTCCGGGCGGCGATGGGTCGAGCAGGCAGCCTCACCTGCGGTCGTCGCCAGGGCCTACGCCGATCTGATCGTCGAGTTGAACCAGGGTCGATGACCCAATTTTGATGCAGGGAGGCGATAGCCTCGCATCTTCGTGGCTCCGTCATCATCCGCCAAAAAAGTTGCCAAACTCGCTTCACGAGGTAAGGGCAAGAGGGTTCGCTTCCAGGGCGGCTCGGTTTTTCCCATCGCCGTGGTCCT
>JANOJI010000511.1:0-3777 GCA_031408175.1 Ilumatobacteraceae bacterium | reverse complement strand
CGCAGGTGGCGCAGATCATCCGCGACGTGTGGCCCGACGACCTCGAGGACGAGGCCATCCGCATCGCCACCCGCGAGAGCAACCTCATCCCGACGGTGAAGAACTACTGCTGCTACGGCCTCTTCCAGATCTACTACACCGTGCACCGCACCTGGCTGGCCGGCATCGGCATCACCAGCGCAGCCCAGTTGTACGACCCGCGAGTCAACGCCACTGCCGCACTCGCCCTGTACAACAGGTCGGGGTGGGGTCCATGGGCGATCTCGACGACGACCACCACCACGAGCGCGGCCTGAACTCCCAGCACTTGTCCCGACTGTAAGGTTCACCTAACATCCGCCGTGTGGCGGAACTACTTGAACGCACCGATCGCATCTCCGAGCGATCCGAACCGGCGATCCCAGTCGCTGTAGCCGTGGCTCGCGCCGGGCGCAGGGGACTGGTCGCGGGCACCTCGATGCGAGCCCTGGGCCTCGCGTTGTCGGTCGCGCTCCTGACCTTCGTCGTCTTCGCCTCGATCGCCTTCGGTTCGAAACCCATCCCATTCGGCACGGTCGTCGACGCGTTGGTCCAGTTCGACGCGACGATCGACGACCACCTCATCATTCGGTCGCTGCGGATCCCGCGGACGATCGTCGGCCTCCTGGTGGGCGCAAGCCTGGGGCTCGCCGGCGCGGTGATGCAAGGCGTCGCCCGCAACCCGCTGGCCGACCCCGCAATCCTCGGTGTCGAGGCCGGCGCGTCGCTGTTCGTCGTGATCGCCATCCAGTACTTCGGCGTTGCGACGCTGTTCGGCTACGTCTGGTTCGCATTCGCGGGTGCAGCCGTCACCTCGGTCTTCGTCTACGCCGTCGGGTCACTCGGACGCGAGGGGGCGACACCCGTGAAGCTGGCGCTGGCAGGGGCGGCCGTCACGACCTTCGTCGCCTCGATCACCAGCGCGATCCTCCTCTTCGATGTGACCACGCTCGACCAGTACCGCTTCTGGGCCGTTGGCTCGCTCTCCGGACGCGATGGGCGCATCGCCGCCCAGATGGCGCCGTTCATCGTCGTCGGAACCGCCATGGCGTTGATATCGGCCCGGCTGCTGAACGCGCTCGCACTGGGCGACGACGTTGCCCGCTCCCTGGGGCAACGAGTGGGGCTCGCCCGGCTGTTCTCGGCCGGCGCAGTGGTGTTGCTGGTCGGCGCCGCCACCGCCGCGGCCGGGCCGATCGCGTTCATCGGGCTCACAGTGCCGCATGTCGCTCGCGCCATCACCGGGCCCGACTACCGCTGGGTACTGCCGTACTCGATGGTGCTCGCGCCGAGCCTGCTGCTGGGCGCCGACATCATCGGTCGGGTGATTGCGCGACCGGGCGAGGTGCAAGTCGGCATCATCACCGCGCTCATCGGCTCGCCGATCTTCCTTGCGCTCGTGCGTCGCCGCAAGCTGGCGGAGCTCTGACATCACCGATGAGCGTGATCACTGCAGATACCGATGTCGACCTGACGACACTGGCCGATGATCGGCTCGTCGTACGCCACGCGCGCACGACGGGCCGGGCCCGGGCGATCGCAGTTTCCGCTGTCCTCGCCGTCGTCACGTTCGGCACGTTCTGCGCGTCGATCTCGGTCGGTGATTTTCCGATCCCGCTGTCGGAGGTCGTGCCGGCCGTCTTCGGCCACGGCAATCCCTCGTCGGACTTCATCATCCGACAACTGCGCCTGCCACGCTCGCTGACGGCGCTGCTCGTCGGTGGTGCGTTCGGATTCTCCGGCGCGATCTTTCAGTCACTCGCCCGAAATCCATTGGCGAGCCCCGACATCATCGGAATCACTGCGGGTGCATCGACCGCGGCCGTCTTCCTGATCGTCGTGATCGGGGCAAGCGGCTTCACCGTGTCCATCGGTGCGCTGGTCGGGTCACTGCTCACCGCCGTGGCGCTCTACGGCCTCGCCTACAAACGAGGGGTCTCGGCGCATCGGCTGGTACTCGTCGGAATCGGCATCGCCGCGGTGTTCAACGCGATCACGTCGTATCTGTTGACCCGAGGGCAGATCTTCGATGTTCAGCGTGCCACCGTGTGGTTGACCGGCTCGCTCAACGGGCGCAGCTGGGAACACGTCCGCCCCGTCGCCATCGCGATGGCCGTGCTCTTCCCCGCGGTCGCCGCCTCGGCTCGGCCGCTGCGCGCCCTGCAGCTCGGCGACGAGACGGCGAAAGGTCTGGGCGTTGCAGTCGAACGCTCACGCCTGGCCCTCATCGTGGTCGCTGTCGCGCTGGTGGCCGTCGCTACTGCGGCTGCAGGACCCGTGGCGTTCGTCGCGTTCGTCGCCGCACCCATCGCCCGGCGACTGGTCAACGCTCCCGTGACTCTCGTACCGGCGGCGTTGGTCGGCGCGCTGCTCCTGGTCGTCTCTGACGTTGCAGCGCGCCGCGTGCTTGCACCGTCCGAGCTGCCAGTTGGGATCGTCACGGGCGTACTGGGCGCGCCGTATCTGATGTGGCTGCTTGCCCGTGCCAACAAGATTGGCCGAGGCGGGTGACGTGACTGAACTCGACCACCACACCTTGACCGCCGAAGGCCTGACCCTGGCGTACGACCATGTCGTAGTCGCCACCGACCTGTCGCTCAGCATTCCGCAGGGGAAGATCACCTGCATCGTGGGCGCCAACGCATGTGGCAAGTCCACCCTGCTGCGCGCGCTCGCCCGACTGATGAAGCCGAAAGCCGGCGTCGTGCTGCTCGATGGCGAGAGCATCCATCGCCTGCCAACGAAAGTGGTCGCTGGCCGGCTCGGGATCCTGCCGCAGTCACCGATCGCGCCAGAGGGCATCACCGTCGCCGATCTCGTCGCCCGCGGGCGCTATCCACATCAGAAGTGGTTCCGCCAGTGGACGCGTGACGACGAGGCCGTGATCACCGATGCCATGAGATCGACGGGCACGATCAGCCTGGCGACCCGTCCGGTCGACGAGTTGTCGGGCGGGCAACGGCAGCGGGTCTGGATCGCCATGGCGCTCGCCCAGGGCACCGACCTGATGCTGCTCGACGAGCCGACCACCTATCTCGACCTCGCCCATCAGGTCGAGATTCTCGACCTGCTCGTCGACATGAACCAGCGCGATCAACGCACCGTCGTGCTCGTGCTCCACGACCTGAACCAAGCAGCCCGCTACAGCCATCACCTCATCGCCATGCGCGATGGGGGGTTCGTCGCCGAAGGCACCCCCGCAGAGATCATCACCGAAACGCTCGTACACGAAGTGTTCGGGTTGCGCTGCCAGATCATCACCGATCCGGTCGCGGGCACGCCGATGGTCGTGCCGATCGGCCGGCACAACAATTCAGCGAGGGCTTTGTCTGGTTCTGCGACCGCAAGTTGTCAGGTTCGGTAGTTGTACGTGGCGTAGGGATTGAGAACCGCAGTGCGCCACCGTTGCTTGCGGTCGACGACGGTCGTCCGCGCGAGTTCGCACACTTCGTCCCAGGCGGTGCGGATTTCTCGGTGCTGCATCTCGGGGTCTCCCACTACACTCATCTCCCGACATAGGCGCTCGTAGCTCAATGGATAGAGCATTTGACTACGGATCAAAAGGTTGAGTGTTCGAGTCACTCCGAGCGCGCTCCCCACATGTGTAGATCTAGCTGGTGTGATAAGCTCCGAGGGCCCCGCTGATTGGCGGGGTCCTCGGGCATTTTCGGCCCCATGTATCAACCAGCAGGTTGGTCGCCCGCTCGTCATGTCCGCGGCGGGCCAGGTCGAGTGCCTCGTCGAATCGCTCCTGCATTT
>JANOJI010000484.1:0-6788 GCA_031408175.1 Ilumatobacteraceae bacterium | reverse complement strand
TGGATTGCCGACCATGTCAGCGCCGAGTGGAGTCTGGCCTATGGCAGCGTGATCGCCCTGGTGTGCGTGGCCGTGGGTGCCGAGGCTCGCCGCCGCTCAATCGGCGCGGATGTTCCAGCCGGTGATCACGTACTGACCGCGCTTGTCGGAGATGACCCCTACGGCGGCGGTGTCGTTCTGCAGGACGGCACCGGCCTGGGGAAGCAGACCGACTAGCCGCGTCGTCAGGATGCGGCTGAGATGGCCGTGGGTGAACACGATCGCGGCGCGGCCGGCCGCGGTGCGCTCGAGCTTGGCGATGAAGCTGTCGCATCGGGCGACGACCTGATGCAGGCTTTCGCCGGCAGGACAACCGTGTTCGAACAGGTTCCAACCGGGCTGCTGTGCGTCGATCTCTGCAGCCGTCAGCCCCTCGTAGGTGCCGTAGTCGTATTCAGCAAGCGCATCGACGACCGTCGCGTCGACACCTGGCACGCCGCGGCGCGCAGTCTCCACCGAGCGCTCCAAGGGACTGGTGTACACCAACGGAAAGGCACCCTCTGACAGCGTCGCCAGCAGAGGCGGCAGGCGATCTGCTTGGCGCAGGCCCTTCTCGATCAGCGGAACATCGGTGCGACCGGTGTGGCGACCGTTCTCCGACCACTCCGTCGCACCATGGCGAACCAGCAGGATCAGCGAAGGGCCGGCAACCGCAGGATCGGACACGGAGCCACACCGTAGGCGAGACTGCCCGCGGTATGCGCTGTGTCGTGATGTGGTTTCGTCGTGATCTCCGCCTGGCAGATCAACCGGCGCTGACAGCTGCCGCATCGACCGGCCTTCCCGTCGTTCCCCTGTTTGTCGTCGACCCGGCCTTTGCCGCTGCGGGCGCGCCGCGGCGTGCGTACATGAACCGAGCGCTGCGCAGCCTTGACCGTTCGATCGACGATGCGTTGGTCTACCGATACGGCGATCCGGCAGAGGTAGTTCCGCAGTTCGCGGCAGAGGTCGGCGCAGGCTCGGTGTTCGTCACGCGGGACTACGGGCCATACGGCCGCCGACGCGATGCCACCATCGCCGAACGGTTGCGAGCCGACAATGGACGGTTGATCGGCAGCGCCTCGCCATACGCGGTTGCCGCAGGTTCGGTGCTCAAAGACGATGGAACTCCGTATGCGATGTTCACCCCGTACTTGAAACGCTGGAGATCGCAGCGCGTGGATGCGCCGCTCGGCATACCCGACGTCGATTGGCTCGGTGCACGCACGATCGCGTGCGACGGACCTCCGACGACTGTCGATCTCAGGTTTCCGTTGCCCGACATTGGCGAGGTTGCGGCGAGCGTACGTTGGTCGGCGTTCGTCGACGGTCCGCTGGACCTGTACGACCAGGAACGCGACCTGCCCGCGATCGCCGGGACCAGTCAGTTGTCGGCTGACGTCCGATGGGGTGTGGTACACCCGCGGCAGATGCTCGCCGATCTGGCACCCGGTGTCGCGCACGACACGTTTGCTTCGGAACTGGCGTGGCGCGACTTCTACGCCGACGTGCTGCATCGTCGGCCTGATTCGGCGTGGGGCAACCTCGATGCTCGCATGGATGCGATGCCGACCGACACGGGCGAGACGGCCCGCCGGAGCCTTGCCACGTGGTCGTCGGGCCATACCGGCTTCCCGATCGTCGACGCCGGCATGCGACAACTGGTGGCCACGGGATGGATGCACAATCGGGTACGCATGATCGCCGCAAGCTTCCTGGTGAAAGACCTGCACCTGCCCTGGCAATGGGGCGCCCGTCATTTCATGAACCACCTGATCGACGGCGACCTGGCGTCCAACAACCACGGATGGCAATGGGCGGCGGGCACCGGTACCGATGCCGCACCATATTTTCGGGTGTTCAACCCCTCTGCACAGGCCAAGCGATTTGACCCTGACGGCGAGTATGTGCGGCGCTGGATACCCGAGTTCGGGACGCCGGCATACCCGGCGCCGATGGTGGATCACGCCGTAGAACGTGGTGAAGCGTTGCGTCGATACGGACTCGTCGTGGGTAGCACTCGCTAACCTGAACTGCCAGATGCTCGACGAACGCAAGACCTCCATTCTCCGAGCCGTCGTGCAGGAGTACATCACCACGGCACAGCCCGTTGGGTCGACGCACATTGCCGACCTGCCAGGTGTGCGGGTCAGCTCGGCCACGGTGCGCAACGAGATGGCGGTCCTCGAGCAAGAGGGGTACCTGGCGCAGCCACATACCTCTGCGGGCCGGGTGCCGACCGACAAGGGTTACCGGTTCTTCGTCGATCACATCACCACGCCTGGACGGCTCGATTCGGCGGCAACACAACGGGTCGGCACATTCTTCGATACAGCCCATGGTCGGCTCGAAGAGTTGCTTCATCAGACCACCAACCTGCTCGCCCAGGTCACACAACATGCCGCAGTGGTCGTCGGGCCGCGTGCCGAACTGGCGACGGTTCGATCGGTACAGATCGTCGGACTGTCGGCTCGACACGCGTTGGTTGTGGCGGTGTTCAGCAACGGCACGATCGACAGCCAGACCATCGAGCTCGACGCCGACACGTCGGATCTGCGCATCTCTGCAGCGTCGGCGCACCTGCAAGTCGCAATGATCGGCCACTCGATGGAAACCACCGACGGGTCGCGTTCGTCCGGTGATCCGGCTGTCGACGCGCTTTGCACTGTTGCGCTCGCGGCGCTGCGACAGGGCGGCAACGACGAGTCCGTGTTCGTCGGTGGAGCATCGTCGATGGCTCGAGCGTTTGACGCTGTCGACACCGTGCGCAACGTCCTGCGAACGCTCGAGCAGCAGTACGTCGTTGTATCACTGGTTCGCGACATCCTCGATCGCGGGCTCACAGTAGCCATCGGAGCCGAGCATGGCGTCGAGCCGTTGGCCGTGTGCTCGGTGGTGGTCGCACCGGTGATGGTCGATGGTGACCAGGTAGGCACGATTGGGATTCTCGGTCCGACCCGTATGGATTATCCGCAGGCGTTGGCCACGGTCGAGGTGGTCAGCGACCGCCTCGCCAAGCGACTTGGAGAGGGTGCGGCATAGTGGCCGACTACTACGAGATGTTGGGTGTATCGCGTGGCGCCAGCGCCGACGAGATCAAAAAGGCGTATCGCCAGAAGGCGCGTGAACTGCATCCCGACGCCAATCCTGGAGACCCTGCTGCCGAGGAGCGCTTCAAGCAGGTTGCCCAGGCGTACGAGGTGCTCAGCGATGCCGACACGCGGGCTCGATACGACCGCTTCGGCGAAGCCGGTGTTGGTTCGGCCAGCGGCGGACCGAACGTCGGTGACATGTTCACCGGCGGCGGGTTCGGCGACCTGTTCGAGGCATTCTTCGGTGGCGGGGCCAGCCCGTTCGCGGGTGGCGGGCGGGGCGGTCCTGCCGGTCCGCCGCGTGGCCAGGACCTCGAAGTCGTCGCCGACATCGCCTTCGCCGATGCTGTCTTCGGTGCAACGGTCGGTGTCGAGGTGCGTACGGCACTGCGTTGCGACGATTGTGGCGGATCAGGTGCTGGCTCGGGCACGCAGCCGGTCACGTGCTCGGAGTGCAACGGCCGCGGTCAAGTGCAACGAGTACGCCAGAGCATGCTGGGTCAGATGGTTACCGCCAGCGCCTGCCCGCGATGTGGCGGCCTTGGCCAAGTCATCGTCACGCCGTGCGCGACATGCAATGGCGAGGGGCGGGTGATCTCCGAGAAGAGCTATCAAGTCGACGTACCGGCGGGTGTCGACACCGGTTCGACGCTGCGGCTCACGGGCCGTGGCGCGGTTGGCCCTCGTGGCGGGGGGTCGGGCGACCTGTACGTACACATTCGTGTGGCCGCGCACGAAACGTTTGCCCGAGATGGTGACGACATCGTGGCCGAGTTGCCGGTCTCCATTGCTCAGGCCGCGCTCGGCACCAAGATCCTGCTGCCCACGCTCGACGGCGACGAAGAGATCTCCGTGCCTGCCGGCACGCAACCGGGCAAGGAGTTTGTGTTTCGCCAGCGCGGTGTTCATCGTCTGCAAGGTCGCGGGCGAGGCGACTTGCGTGTGCGTGTCAACGTGCAGGTGCCCAACAAGCTCAGCGAGTTCGAAACAGAGTTGCTCACGAAGTACGCCGAGTCGCGAGGCGAGGCTGTCGGCAACGGCGAGCACGGGCTGTTTTCGCGCATCAAATCCGCCTTCTCGTGAACCCAGTGCTGCGCGGATCGGCCGCGCACGTGTTCGTCGAATCGCTGACACACCCGCAACTGTCCGATCGCGATGATCACCACCTGCGCCGGGTACTGCGCCTTCGGGAGTCCGACACGATCACGGTCGGCGACGGTGCGGGTTGTTGGGTGACGGTACGGTTCATGGCAGATGGCCTGTTGGTTGAATCGGAACCGCTGGTCGAGCCGGCGCCTCGACCAGCGGCCATCTTCAGCGCGATTCCGAAGGGCGATCGGCCGGAATGGATGGTCCAGAAGCTGACCGAGATCGGTGCGACGTCGATTGGCTTCATGGATTGCGCGCGCAGTGTGGTTCGGTGGGAGCCGGCGCGGGCACATCGGCAGATCGAGCGGCTGCGTCGTGTCGCCCGTGAGGCTGCGATGCAATCACGGCGGCTGTGGCTTCCTGTCGTTCACGACGTTGTGACGTTTGGGGAAGCGGCGACGATGACGAACTGTGCGATTGCCGATCCAGAAGGTGACGACCTCTCCGCCGACGTCGACGCGGTGCTGATTGGTCCAGAAGGCGGGTTCACCGAGGGTGAACTCGACGCCGTTGCAACTCAAGTGTCGCTGTCGGCCAACGTGCTGCGAGTGGAAACTGCGGCACTGACTGCGGCTATCTTGCTGACTCAGCGTAACCAATCGACCTAGTTTCCCACGGAGCGTTGTATTTTCTCAACAAATCTGGCACAGTTGCCGATAGCAGTTGTGGCTAGGCGGGAATTAGCGGAAGAGAGCGGGGCCAATGCGCGAGTTCGATGAAGATGATGTTTCGGCATCTCCATACAGTCGGAAGGTAGGCGAACGTCTGCGGGTCATCCGTAGGCAGAAGCGGCTGTCTCTCCAAGAGGTCGAAGCAACCTCCAATGAGGAGTTCAAGGCCTCCGTACTCGGGGCCTACGAGCGTGGCGAGCGGGCCATATCGGTGCCCCGGCTCGAGCGCCTGGCCAAGTTCTACAACGTGCCGGTCGATCAGCTGCTGCCGCGCGAAGACATCACGGCTCCGGTCGAGGGTGACTCTGCCGGCAAGAAGCTAGCTGTGGACCTGCTGAAGTTGAGCCAGCTGCGCGGGCAGCCGTTCGAGATGCTGGTTCGATTCCTGAAGATGATTCAGGTCCAGCGGCAGGACTTCAACGGCAAGGTCATCACGGTTCGTGGCGACGACACCCGGGCGATCTCGGCGATGCTCGACGTGCCGGTCGACCAGGTAGGTCAGCGCCTCGATGCGCTCGACCTGCTGTACCGTCCGATGTAGTGACCCTTCAATTCGCTGACCCGTTCGGCGTCTACATCCACATCCCGTTCTGCCGGCATCGCTGCGACTATTGCGCGTTCGCCACCTGGACGGATCGCGACCATGTGATCGACGACTACCTCGACGCGTTGCGTGTCGACATCGGGCGCGCAGCGTTGGCTCCGGTCAGCAGCGTGTTCGTCGGGGGCGGTACTCCGACGCGTGTCCCTGCTGCTGATCTGGCGTCAGTGCTAGGTGCAATCCCCTTGGCTGCCGGTGCTGAGGTCACGGTCGAGTGCAACCCAGACGATGTCACCGTGGAGATGATGCAGACCTACGCCGCGGCCGGCGTCAACCGCGTCAGCATCGGTGTGCAATCGATGGTGCCCTCGGTGCTCGCCTCCCTCGGGCGTACGCACGTGCCCGTCAACGTCGAGCGCGCCGTCGAGGCCGTCCGTGCGGCGGGCGTTGCGACGTTCAATCTCGACATCATCTACGGCGGCGCGGGGGAGAGCCTCGACGACTGGCGAACGACGCTCGAGGGTGTGGTCGCGTTGCATCCGCCACACGTATCTGCCTACGCACTGACGATCGAGGCCGGCACACCGCTGGCCGACGACCCCTCGCGCCATCCCGACGACGATGATCTCGCCGACAAGTACGAGTTGGCCGACGATCTTTTGACGGCCGTAGGGCTGGCCAACTACGAGGTCAGCAACTGGGCAATGCAGGGCCACGAGTGTCGTCACAACATCCTGTACTGGCAGCAAGGCAACTACCGAGGATTCGGTTCTGCCGCCCATTCGCATCACGACGGTCATCGGTGGTGGAACGTGCGCACACCCGAGCGCTACGTCGCCGCGGTTCGCGACGGCGAGTCGACCGAGGCAGCGGGGGAGAACCTCGACGACGACACACGACGCATCGAGGGCCTTCAGCTGGCACTGCGGATGAAAGATGGTGTGCCATCTTCGGCGCTCGATCTGGATGGGCTCGACGGCCTGGTGGAGACCGACGGTGAACGTGTGCGACTGACCCGAAACGGCCGCCTGCTGGCCAATGAAGTATCGATGCGGTTGCGCTGACTGGTAGTCTTGCGGTCCTACACGGGCGTGTAGCTCAGTTGGTTAGAGTGCTACCATGACACGGTAGAGGTCCCGGGTTCGAGCCCCGTCACGCCCACCATTTGCTGCGGCGTTTGACGTCCAGGCCGGGACTCAACCGGTGGACATTGCCTCGTTGAGTGATGCAAGCGAAGCCGAGATCGCCTTCTCAAGGTTGCCGGCTGGATTGTCGCTACCGAGCCCATCGGGGCTCACCGTGAGGGAAATGATCGAT
>JANOJI010000454.1:0-24881 GCA_031408175.1 Ilumatobacteraceae bacterium | reverse complement strand
TGGTCTATCCCGATCTCGGGTACTAGTCGTGGCCGAACTCGACGCGACGGCGCTGGTTGGGTTGTTGGCCGATGCCCATCGTCGCCGCGTGGTAGCCGCCATCGAACTCGGTGCGCTGCACGTCGATGAGGTCGTGGCGGCGACCGGTCTGACCTCGACGCAGGTTGCCGAGGCACTGGGCAAGCTCGTCGAAACAGGACTCGTGATCAAGGGTGATGATGGGTTGGCGATTGCCGGCGACTCATTCCAGCGTGCTGCGCGGCAGGCCAACACGCGGCCGGCATCGACCGAGTTCGCCGACGCGCCAGACGAGACTCGCAAGGTACTGCGCTCGTTCGTGGTCGACGGGCGGCTGCAATCCATTCCGGTCGCGGCAGCGAAGCGGGCAGTGATCCTCGACTGGCTGGCGCAGGAGTTCGAGCCGGGCACGACGTACAGCGAGAAGATGGTCAACCTCATCCTTGGTCAGCGCCATGCCGACACTGCGGCACTGCGGCGATACATGGTCGACGACGGCTTCCTCGAGCGTGCCCATGGCCAATACTGGCGGAGCGGCGGCACGGTCGAGTCGTGACCCACTACGACGTGCTCGGGATCGGTTGCGATGCATCGACCTCGCAGATCCGAACAGCATTCCGTCGTCTCGCCCGTGCCCATCACCCCGACACCAGCACGTCGGGTTCTGCCGAATCGCTGGCGCCGATCAACGAGGCGTGGCGGGTCCTCGGCGACCCAGCGTCGCGTCGCGCCTATGACCGTTCGCTCGCTCGTGAGGCTCGGCCGTCGACTGCGGAGGAACGATCCTCAACCCCGACCATCGCACCGCCTCCACCGTCGAACTTTCCGTGGCGGTTCCTGGCCGGCATGACCGCCGTCGGCATCGGAATCGTGATGCTGGGTGTGTTCACCTACGAACCGTCACCGCCCGGGCCACCCGACAACGTGCTCGAGTCGGGATCGTGCGTGGTGATCGAAGACAACGGTGACGCGTCGGAGGTCAACTGCGAGAACGATCACGACGGCGTGGTCGAGAGCATGATCGGCGTCGACGAACGCTGCCCTGCCGAGTTCGAACCACACCGCGACCGCCAGGGTCTCGGTGTGGTGTGCGTACGTTTCGACGTATGACCTCGAGGATGAAATGTCCCGCGCTGCTAGTCTTGCGGCTCTATACGGGCGTATAGCTCAGTTGGTTAGAGTACGTCGTTCACACCGACGGGGTCCACGGTTCGAGTCCGTGTACGCCCACCCCTTGCTGCCTCAGGTCGCCGGCTCAGCCCGCGGACCTGGTGACGACGAAAGTGCCCTCGACCGTGACCTGGAAGAGACCTCCGACGGCGGCCGTCTTGGAGATGTTCACGGTGCCGCCGGCGGCGGGTAAATCGAACTGGCCGAGCGGTTCGCCGAAGCGCTCAGCGTGACCGTCGGCGCCGAGCGTTGTGGTGCTGGCTCCGCCGAGCAGTCCCGTGCACGTCACGTCGACGGTTGCACCAGCTGGTGTGGTCGAGCGCAGGGTGATTCGCAGCACGGCCTCGGGTCCCTCGCCGACGAGAGTGCCGGTGACGACACTGGTCGCCACGAGATCGACCGGTCCGTTGCACTCGGCTGCGCCGCCGGCCGACGTCGTGACGTTGCCGCTCAGGCGCAGGTCGCCCGTCCCGGTCAACACATCACCATCGGCCTTGATCGTCAGGCCACTGAGCTCGACCGTGAACGAGTTGGACACGAGTGCGAAGACCTCGGTGTCGGTTCCCGTGAAGGTCACATCCCAGGCGGCCAAACGCACGGTGAACGTCACGGACTTCTCGGCGATGCCGCGGTTGCTGACCGACTTGAAGGCGATCTTGCCGATGTCGCCATCGTTGGGTCCAGCGGTGTACGTCACAGTGGCGGGAGCCGGTTGCTTCTCGCCCGCAGGCTCGATCGACTTGACCCCGGTGAGGATGGCCTCGACCGGCTTGTCGAGCTCGTTGCCCTCGATCCGGTGCTTGAGCTTGGCGGTGACCTCGAGGATCTCATCCGGCTGGACGTCGCGGGTTCCGGGGTCGACGATCAGCTCGACGCACTTGCCCGAACGCCACAGCTTCTCCGCCTCTTTGGCGGCGGCGGCAACAGTCGTCTCCATGAACAGGTTGGTCGTCCCCCACATCCTGACCTGCTCGTCGACCGACGAGTTCTCGCCGCCGAGCTGGATGTTGCGGGGCACATCGGGCAGGCGATGGCCACTGCCGTCGTTGGCGATGTTGTCGCTGGAGGTGCGTGAGGACGACGCCGCGTCTCCGCCGGCCGAACCCCCGCCGCCCGACTCCTCCGACCCCTGCACGCTGCCCTCGACCCTGATGATGTGGGCATCGTCGCCAACCGTGATCCCGACGTCGGCCGACATGTCCCTGGAAATGCTCCTGCCACCACCTCCACCCTGGCTGTACGTCTCGCTGGAAGTCAGCTTGACGTGTGCGGGGGCGTTGCCGCCCGCATCGGGACAGAAGTTGATGTCGACGTGGCCCGTTGCAGTGCTATCGATGCTGTAGATGATGGCGCCGGTCGCGCTGTCGACAATCTGACCCTTGGTCTTGAACGTGAGGTCGACACTGAGCGTGCTGTCGCTGACGACAGCATTGACCGTGACCGTCGTGGTCACCGTGCCGGTGTTGCCGCCGATCTGGACGGTCTCTGGTCGGCCCTCATGCGTCGCCGAAATTGGGGATTGGGCGAAGTTGCCGAGCGAGGTGAGCAGGGTCGCCCACACCATCATCGAATTGAATCCAGGCGATGGCACCCGACGGCTGATGCCGGTGAACCCACTCTTCAGCGGCGAGCTGATCGGCGTCGCCTCGTCGACCGGGACTGCCGCTGCAGCAGCGGCTGCGTCAGCTCGGATCTGAGCGAGCACCCGGGCGACCGAAGCGTCCATCGCGGCTGCAAGCTCGAGTGCGCCCGGCCCGAGGTCGACGAGACCAGCACGCTCGCGGTCCTCGGCTCGCAATGCCAGCTCGGCCTCGATCATCGACGCCGCTGGATCGACGAAATCGATGATCGGCGCCGACATGTCAGGCACGGTGGCACTGGGCTCGGTACCATCGGACGCGGTACTGGCAGGCTCGGTGCCGTGGGAAACGGTGCCACCGCCACTGCTGCAGGCGGTGACCAGCAACGCTCCGGCCACCGCAGCGACCAGGCGGCGGCCACGGGCGGATAGCGGAAGCATTGGGATGTCGACATCGTAGGTCAGGTCAGGTGTCACGCTGCGTGGTTTGAAGCGGGCGACGGCGGGGTACTGAACCCGACATCACACGTCGCAACATCATGCAGGCTCGAAGCCTGGGGCGCCCACCGGATGCTGGGCACGGATGATGGACGTGTCCGCCACCGAATCGACCGATGACGGAGCACGTGAAGACTGGGAACGTCGCATCTATCAGCGGCTCACTGATACGTCGGCGACGGACCCGTCCACCGCCCTATCGGCGCCGACACACTTGGTTGCCGAGCCTGGCGTTGGCCATGTGCGACTGACCTGGAATGAAGTCAAGGGTGCGGCCGGCTACGTCATCGAGCGATCGCACGGCGGGGAGCGTCCACAGATCCTCACCCACGGCGGCAGCGATGTGCCGGCGATCGCCGGGTGCGCATTTGCCGACACGGGGCTGGTCGACGGCACCGAGTACGGCTATCGGGTCGGCGCCGTCGTCGGGGCTGAGTTCCCCGCTTGGAACTGGACGGATGCGGTCGTCGGACAGGTGAGAACGGGCGATCCGGACCCGGTGTCCGTACGAGTCGACATCGCATCGGTGACAGGAGAACTGCACCGCGTCTGGAAAATGATCGGCTCGGAACGGCTGACGCAGTTGCGTTTCGGTGACGACGGGCATGGACACGACATTGGCACCGAATTCGAAGGAGCACTCCGCCAAGCTCATGACGATCTCGGTGTGTCGTATGTACGCGCCCACGCAATCCTGCACGACGACAACGCGGTCGTCACTCGGGGCGGCGATGGGATGCTGCAGTTCGACTTCGAGAATGTCGACGAGCAGTACGACCGCATCCTTGTCCTTGGGGTCCGTCCGATCGTCGAGCTGTCATTCATGCCGTCGGTTCTTGCGCGTGATCCTGAGCAGACCGTGTTCACCTACCGCGGCATCATCTCGCCGCCACGAGACTGGACCGAATGGCACGACGTGGTGGTCGCGCTGGCGCAACACCTTGTCGATCGATACGGCATCGACGAGGTGAGCACGTGGGGCTTCGAGGTATGGAACGAAGCCAACCTCGTCGTGTTCTGGAGCGGCACGCAACAGGAGTACCTGCGGCTGTATGCCGAGTCGGCACGAGCCCTGAAGAGCGTCGACACACGCCTGCGCGTCGGGGGACCGTCCACCGCGGCCTCGGAATGGATCGAGGCGCTCGCCGCGTTCTGCGAGACCGAGGATCTACCGCTCGACTTCGCCACGTCGCACACATACGGCAACCTGCCGCTCGATCATCGCCAGACGCTCGAGCGCCACGGGTTCGGCGACGCCCCGATCTGGTGGACGGAGTGGGGCGTCGGGTCGACGCACTTCGGGGCGATCCACGACTCGGCGTTCGGCGCACCGTTCGTGCTCAGTGGATACTCCGCAGGGCAAGGTCGGATGGATGCACTGGCCTACTGGGTCATCAGCGACCACTTCGAGGAATTGGGTCGGCCACCGACGTTGTTCCACGACGGCTTCGGATTGCTCACGGTCGGGAACTTGCGCAAGCCGCGGTATTGGGCGGCCCATCTGGCAGCTCATCTCGGCGACCAAGTGCTCGGCTCCGAACTCGATGGTGACGGTGCGGGCGTTCTCGTGCAGGCATGGGCGACCGGTCACGACGATGGCATGGTGGACGTACTCGTCTGGAACGGCACGATCAACGCCGATCTGGTGGAAGGGGACCCCCGTCTCGATCGAAATGTGTCATTGACCTTCGTCAATCTCCCTTGCACCACGTACACCGCCGAACTGGCGCGGATCGATCGTCATCATTCGAACATCGTCCAGTGGCTTCCGGACACCACTGACTGGCCGGACGACGAGCAGATGACTGCGCTGCGAGCGCACGACGTACTCGATACAGAACCGCTAGGCGCAATGACGCCTGTCGATGGTGCATGGCAGATCGATTTCCAACTACCGATGCCCGGAGTTGTCCGGGTCCGATGTCGGCCGGCGTCCAGCCCGCCGGTCACGAATGAGGCCAAACCATGAATGAGAAGTGCATGATCACCCATCAACGATCCGGCAGGTCGAACCTGTTGAGGTTCGCCAGCGCCGCCGTCGCCGTAGCTGCCCTCGCGGCATGCGGAGGCGACCCGGCGACCACGACCAGTGGCAGCAGCACCGGCACAGGAGCCGGAGCGACAGCCGGCTCAGGTGGCACGCTGACCATCCAGGGTGACGCGGGCAACCCCACGCTCGTCGAGAACTTCAACCCCCTGCAGCCGTCGTCGGCGCTGCATGGCGTCAGTTTGATCTATGAGCCACTCGAACTCCGCAGTCCGATCGACGGATCGTTCAGTCAGTATCTGGCGACCGCCCACAAGTTCACTGACCCCACAACGCTCGTCTACACGGTTCGAGAAGGAGTGACCTGGAGCGATGGGACACCCTTCACGTCCGCCGACGTGCTCTTCACGTTCAACATGTTGAAGGCCGCCCCGGCTTTGGACAGCAACGGTGTCTGGCAACAGATCTCAGCCGTTGCTGCCGCGGGCAACGACGTCACCTTCACGTTCGCGGCACCCAACGTGCCGTTCGCGGGTGTCCTCGGCGCGACACCGATCGTGCCGGAGCACCTGTGGTCGGCAGTCGCCGACCCGTCGACGTTCGCCAACGAGGCGCCGGTTGGCACGGGGCCGTTCATGCTGGATGAGTTCGCCCCGACGCAGTACAAGCTGAAGAAGAACTCGACCTACTGGCAGGCAGACGTCATCGTGCCGGACGAGGTCGTCTTCCCCGCTCAGGCCAGTGATCAGAGCACAAATCAACTCGATGTGGTCAGTGGCAAGTTCGACTGGGCCTACAACTTCTTGCCGGACGTCGAGCAGACCTTTGTCTCCAAGGACTCCTCGCACAACACCTACTGGTTCCCGCCGGGCGGCACGATCGGGTTGTACCTCAACCTGACCAAGGCACCGTACGACAATGTCGACTTCCGCCAAGGAATCTCGCTGGCGCTGGATCGCACCACGATCGCCCTCAAGGCGGTGAACGGCTACCTCGATCAGGCCAGCCAATCCGGGTTGATCCTGCCGAACCTCGACAAGTGGCTCGACCCCGACCTGCCGGATCAAGGCAACATCACCCAGGACGCGGCGGCAGCGCTCGAAGCGTTCGGCAAGGCCGGCTACACACAACAGGACGGCAAGCTTGTCGACAGCGACGGCAAGCAAGCGACGATGTCGATCGTGATGCCGACGAACTTCAGCGATTGGGTTGCCGCCGCCAAGGAAGTCACCAACCAGCTCGGTGAGATCGGCATCGACGTGACCCTCGATCTGCCTCAGTATGCGCAGTACTCCCAGGCGATTCAGTCCGGCACGTTCGACGCGGCAATCGGTGGATTCGGGGGCACCGGTGACCCGTACACCGACTTCAACAACGCACTCAACAGTACGTTCGCAACGCCCGTCAACACACCGACCTCGAACAACTTCCAGCGTTTCAAGGACCCTGATGTCGACGCCGCGCTCGCCACGCTGGCGGCGGCGACGGACGAGGCTTCGCAGAAAGAGGCGACCAACGTGCTGCAGCAGGCGATGTTCACCCAGGTTCCGGTCGTGCTGATGTTCTACGGAGGCAGTTGGGGTTTGTTCACCACGACGAACTTCACCGGCTGGCCATCCGAAGCCGATCCGTACACACTGCCGACGAACTACAACACGGCGTTGTTGACGGTCGTGACCCGCCTCACCAAGGCCTGATCCGCACATGAGATACGCCGTCCGCAAAATAGGGATGTTCATCCTCACGTTGTGGGCGGCGTTGACCGTCAATTTCGCCCTGCCACGCGTCATGCCGGGCTCGCCCGTCGATGCGGCGCTCGCCAAGTTGGCGCAGGGCGGTCAACAGATCACCAACGCCCAGCGCCATGCCGTCGAGGTCCAGCTGGGATTGCCGAACACGAACATCGTCACGCAGTACTTCGACTATCTCGGCAACACCGCCCAGTTCAACTTCGGGAAGTCGTACTCGTTCCCGAGCGAGACTGTGGCGACGACGATCGGTAAGGCGTTGCCGTGGACACTTGTGCTCGTCGGCATGACGACGATCATCGCCTTCACAATCGGAACGCTGCTCGGCGTGTATGCCGGCTGGCGGCGCGGCCGGCCGGCGGACACGGCCGTGACGGTCGGCGCAACGCTGTTCTCGTCGTTCCCGCCGTTCTGGCTCGGGCTGTTGTTGCTCTACGTCCTGTCCTTCAAGCTCGACCTGTTTCCCATCAAAGGCGGGTACCTGCCAGGAGCAACACCCAACTGGAGCGTCGGATTTCTTGCGGACGCTGCCAAGCACAGCATCTTGCCGGGAGTGACGCTGGTGATTACGTCGTTGTCGGGGTGGGTGTTCGGCATGCGCAACAACATGATCAACACCTTGGGCGAGGACTACATCACCTTTGCCGAAGCCAACGGTCTGCGAAGCCGCACGATCTCGTTGGCGTACGCGGCGCGCAATGCGATGCTGCCGAACGTGACGGCGTTCGGCTTGTCCCTCGGCGCCGTCGTCGGTGGGTCGGTCCTCGTCGAAGGAGTGTTCGGCTATCCCGGCCTCGGCAACCTGTTGTACATCGCAGTGTCCAACCAAGACTTCCCGATGATGCAGGCGCTGTTCCTCGTCATCACAGTGACCATGCTGGTGGCGATCTTCATCGTCGATCTGCTCTATGTCCGCCTCGATCCGCGGGTACGGCGATGAGCCTCATCGCGACCCCGCCACCACCGTCGGTCGCGGACACGCCGCCGTCGATCCCCGTCAAGGCGATGCCGGTACCCGGCCCGCTGCGGCTGGTCCTGCGAGTGTTGGCGACTCTGTGGACGAACTCCAAGGCACGGATCGGCCTGGTGATTCTCGGACTGATGATCCTCGTCGCGGTGCTGGCCCCCGTGCTGGCGCCGCACGATCCTCATTCCACCGATTTCACGCCATACCGCGGACCGAGCGGCGCGAACTGGTTCGGCACCACGGGCAACGGCGAGGACGTGTTCTCACAGTTGCTCTATGGGGCGCGAGTGTCGTTGATCGTCGGCCTTGCCGCCGGTCTGATTGCGACGCTGGTTGCTGTGACCATCGGCCTGATCGCCGGCTACAGACCCGGGATCGTCGACGAAGTGTTGAGCTTCGCGACCAATCTCGCCCTGCTGATCCCCGGATTGCCGTTGATGATCATCATCGCCGCATACGTGCCGCGCCGGTCGATCTGGACCATTGTCTTCGTGATCGCCCTGACGAGTTGGGCGACAGGAGCGCGGGTGATCCGCAGCCAAGCGACGACATTGCGGAGCCGCGAGTTCGTGACATCGGCGGTGTTCTCCGGTGAACGACTCGGGCGGGTCGTCTTCCGCGAGATCCTGCCGAACATGACATCGCTGGTTGCCGCCAGCTTCTTCAGCGCGGCGACGGCGGCGGTGATGGCGGAGGCCAGCCTGGAGTTCCTCGGCCTCGGCAATCCGACGACGGTGAGCTGGGGAACCATCCTGTACTACGCCCAACAGCAGAACGCGATGCTGACCGGACAATGGGTGCTGGTCCTCGCTCCCGGTCTGGCGATCGCCCTCCTGGCGGTCTCGTTCACATTGATCAACTTCGGGGTTGATGCGCTGTCCAACCCGCGACTGCGGGAGAAGTGATGGCCCTCCTCCACGCCACCGATGTCAACGTGACGTACCGGCCGTCTCGCGGCGAGGACATCTGGGCGGTCCGCGATGTCAGTCTGTCGCTCGAGGAAGGCGAGTTCGTCGGGCTCGTCGGTGAATCCGGTTGCGGCAAATCGACCCTCGGCTATGCACTCACGAGGATGCTCCAGCCTCCGGCTCACATGGACAGCGGTGTGATCGATTTCGACGGCACCGACATCAGCAATCTGTCCGGCGAGGAGCTCCGTCGTCAGCGTCGCAACGGATTCGCCCTGGTGCTGCAGAGCGGTATGAACGCTCTCAACCCGGTGCGCACCGTCGGACACCACTTCCTGGACATCCAACGAGCGCACGCATCGGATGGGGAGCGTCCAACTGCCGCGTCGGTGGCGGGCCGCAGCACCGAACTGCTCGCCAAGGTGCAGCTCGAACCGGGCGTGCTCAGTCGGTACCCGCACGAGTTGTCGGGCGGCATGCGCCAGCGCGTCTCGATCGCATTGGCGTTGTCGCTCGAACCGCGGCTGATCGTGTTCGACGAGCCGACGACTGCGCTGGACGTGATCGTTCAACGCGCCGTGATGCAGACGATCAAGGATCTGCAGCGCGACAACGGCTTCACCGCGATCTTGATCAGTCATGACCTCGGTCTGGTGGTCGAAGCGACGGACCGGGTGATGGTGATGTACGCCGGCAAGATTGTCGAGGACCAACCCTCGGCTCGACTGTTCGATGGGCCGCACCACCCGTACACCGAAGCCCTCCTGACCTGTTACGCCGACCCCCGCGCCGACGTGATCGAGCTCGGCGACATCCCCGGCGCGCTGCCCGACCTCTCGTTGCCGCAGGCCGGGTGTTCCTTCGCGCCGCGGTGCGGATTTGCAGAAGCGGTGTGCATCGCCGAGGAGCCGAAGCTGACTCAGCTCGGCGCTGGGACGGCGGCATGTCACGTGCGCGTCCGTGACAATGCTGCTGGATGGAAAGCGGTGGCTCATGCCAGCTAGGACTCAGACGGTGCCACCGCTGACGGTCGCCAACCTCACCAAGCGTTTCCGCGTCCGCGGCGACAGGCGGGCGACGATGACGGCAGTCGACGATGTGTCGTTCACGATCGAGCCGGGCGCGGCGGTCAGCCTCGTCGGCGCGAGCGGCAGCGGCAAGAGCACGATCGCGAGCATGATCACCGGTTCGATGCGGCCCACATCGGGGTCGGTCATGTTCGGTGATCTGGCTGTTCAGCAACTGAATCGCAGAGCACTGCGCTCGTACCACAGCAACGTGCAGATGGTCTTTCAGGATCCGTACGGCGCGCTCAACCCGCTGCACACTGCCGAGTACACCGTCAGTCGCCCGTGCCAGAATTTCCTCGGTATGACGCCGGCGCAGGCGCGCGCGCGTGTGCACGAGTTGCTGGATATTGTCGGCCTGACACCGACCTCGCAGTTTGCGTCGAAGCTGCCCCATCAACTCTCGGGTGGCCAGCGTCAACGCGTCGTGATCGCTCGGGCACTGGCGTGTGATCCTCAGCTGATCGTCGCTGACGAACCCGTCTCGATGCTCGACGTGTCGCTACGCGCGGGCATTCTTCGACTGCTCGCCCAGTTGCGCAAGGACCATGGTCTCAGCTTGCTCTACATCACACACGATCTTCTCAGTGCCCGCGTCGTCACGGATGAGATCCTTGTCCTCAACGAGGGCAAGGTCGTCGAGCGAGGCGCGACGAAGGCCGTACTGCAGCATCCGACCGACAGCTACACAGTGAAGCTGTTGGACGCGGTTGCCACCCCGTCCGCTGCCGCCGCCGAGCTCACGAGTCTGTGAAGTAACCATCGGAGTGTCTGCTGCTCACCCGGGTGTACGGAAACACTCCGATGGATGGCATGCCGGGTTGCGACAGCGTGCGGGTACTCGTCGCAGCCGCGCTGGTTGATGAGAGCGGCGCCCTACAGTCACCTCGTGCCCCGTCCCGTTCTTACCGCACGTGCGATGGCCTTGCTTCCAGGGCTTACCGTGTTGCGGGGCTATCGCCGGGAGTGGTTGCGAGCCGATCTCATGGCGGGATTGACGGTGGGGGCGATGTTGATCCCACAGTCGATGGCGTATGCCGAACTGGCCGGTCTCGCCCCGCAGTTCGGGTTCTACGCCGTGATCGGCGCGCTCGTCGTGTACGCGCTGGTGGGTACCAGCCGGCATCTGGGTGTCGGACCAGAGCCGGGGACGGCGATCCTGGCCGCTGCAGGAGTGGGCACGATTGCCGCCGGTGTGCCCGAGCGGTACATCGCCTTGATGGCCGCGCTGGCGTTGGTCGTGTCGGGCATTTGCCTGGCCGGTGCAGTGGCGCGCCTCGGCTTCCTCGCGTCGGTGCTGTCGAAGCCGGTGTTGGTGGGGTACATCACTGGTGTCGGCCTCACCCTTCTCAGCAGCCAGATCGCGAGCTTTACGGGCGTGCCAATCACCGCGGATACCTTCTTCCCGCGGTTCAAGGAGCTGATCGCCAACACCGGTGACGTGCACCTTGCCACCCTGGCGCTCGCCGTCGGGACGTTGGCACTCATTCTTGTGTTGAAACGGCGTGCGGCGAAGGTTCCTGGGGCGCTTGCCGGTGTCGTGATGGCCACGGCCATCGTCGCCTTGTTCGCGCTCGGTGATCACGGCATCGCCTTGGTCGGCACGATCCCGGGCGGCCTTCCGGCCCCGGGCATCCCCAGCGTCTCGATGAGCGATCTGGGGCGCCTGCTGCCGGTGGCCGCAGGTATTGCCCTGGTTGGCTTCAGCGACAACGTCCTCACGGCCCGCTCGATCGCATCCGGCCGCGGCTACCGGATCGACGCCAACCAGGAGTTGCTGGCGCTCGGCTTGACGAACCTGACTGCGGGGCTGTCGCAGGGCTTCCCAGTCTCGTCGAGCGCCAGCCGTACCGCGGTGCCTGCTGCTCTCGGCAGCAAAACGCAGCTCGTGTCGTTGCTTGCAGCAGCATCCGTGGTTGCGACCCTGCTGGGCTTGGGTCCGCTGCTGGCCGAGATCCCACGAGCCGCTCTCGCCGCGGTGATCGTGTCGGCCGCGATCGCCATCATCGACGTGGCCGGTTACCGAACGCTGTGGAGAGTGGGCCGGGAGGAGTTCGTTCTGGCCGTCGTTGCGGCGCTCGGGGTGATTGTGTTCGACGTACTGGTGGGGGTGCTGGTCGCGGTGACCCTGTCGATCATCGTGGCGCTGTACCGAATCGCCCGACCACACGACGCGATCCTCGGTGACTACCCGGGGCTCGACGGCTGGGTTGATGTGGATGCCTATCCAGAAGCGGTGACCGAGCCTGGTCTCGTGGTGTATCGCTTTGACGCCCCGCTGTTTTTCGTCAACGCCGACCGCTTCCGGGAGCGGGTCGAACTGACCCTGGCCGACAATCCCGGCAAGAACGACTGGCTGGTGCTCGACTTCGAGGGAGTCGGGGCGCTGGATGCAAGCGCCCTCGACGTGCTGGCTGAACTCGTGGAGTCGCTCCCAGGACTCGGGGTACGGATCGTCGCCGTGGCTCGGGCCAACGACCATGTGTTGGCAAGGCTCGAACGGGCCACGCTCGTGCAACCCAGCGGAGCGTTGCATGTCTTCCCCACGATCAATAGCGCCGTGCGCGCCTACCGGCACCAAGGCGATTGATCGGACGGCCGCCGGTCAGTGGGCGACACCCGCCATTGGGGTGCGATGGTGACGGTGAAGGAACGCGAGGCGGTGCTGGCCGCCGAAGAACAGACCCCACCCTGACAGACCAACCAGCAACAAGCCTGGCACCGCGAAGAACCAGGTGAACAGCCGGAAGTTAGGCAGGCTGTCGGCCTGGTTGTAGTTGTCGACGTTGCCCTGCATCGTGGTGACGAGCGGCTCGTAATGCTCGAGCCCGGCCGGCACTTGCTGGAAGATCTCGACGTTGTTCGACATCACGCCCAACAAGCCGCCGAAGTCGGCCCGCATCTGCGGCAGGATCGCCAGCATCTGCGACATCGCCGGGTAGTTCGAGGCCAAGAATTCTTGCACCTGCTCAGGCGTCATGTTCAATGCCTGGGCCAGACCGGGGACGAGCTTCTCGGAATCGGTCTGCATGCCCTTGATGCCATCGAGGTAGGCGTTGAACTTCGTCACGTTCTCCTGGCTCATGGCCGGAACGACGTCGCCGAGCGGCACGAACACGTCGTTGTAGTAAGCGGCGGTCTTGTCGACGTTGGCCTGCTGCATCAATGGGTGGAAGCTGTCGAGCATGTCCTGCCCGTGATTGGCCTTCGATGGAAAGCCGAGTGCAAATGGCGCGGCGATCATCAGTACGCCCAAAACACCAATCATCCAAAGGACCCTGCGCATGGCGGTCCCCACCTTTCGTCTTGGCCGCGACGCGACCTCTGGCCTCAAGATTCGTCCAAGGGACCTGCTCTCCAAGGGTCAGAAGGCAGTGACTCGATGGGGACCTTCGGCCTTTGCTGTGCTCGAGGAATCATTCCGACGACGACGCGGCCGAACATTTGCTGCGCTGCCGCCCATCTGTGACGCGGGCTCGGTGGGCGCGGCACCGGCCGGTGTGCGGACGGACTGATGAAGCCGGGTCGCGCCCCCTTTCTCGGGTACGTTATGAGAGATGACGCGACTGTGTGAACGCCCTGGATGTTCGCAGGTCGCGGAGATGACGTACGGCTTCGACGCCGAGCACCTGATGGTCTGGATCGACTCGTACGACCGGGTTTCCACCGATCGCGCTGGTGTGTTGTGTCGACGCCACGCCGATGCCATGGTTGTGCCGCTGGGCTGGATGCTCGATGATCGCCGCGATCCTGTTCCGCGATTGTTCAAGGCGCCGGCCCAACTCACGGCTGCGGCGCCGCGTCAGCGGCGCACCTCACGACATCATCACGATGACACTGAGCAGCTCGAATTTGGCGCCGATGTCGTTATGGCCGTATTGGACGATATTTCCGACGCACCCGATGAGACAGCCGAGGCGCTCGAATCCGAGGTCCTGCCGTGGAAGCCGATGTTCGATCAGACCGACGATCTCGGTGGCTTGCTCGAGGCCCGTGGTCCACTGCTGGCACGGGCGTTTGGCGGTCAGGGCCGGCAACGGCCCGTCGGCTGATCCACGTAGGAACGGCGATACTGGCGGGGATGGATATCACTGCGTCGCTCGAAGCGCCCTGCACGGCCGAGCAACTGTTCGAGCTGGTCGACGACCTGTCGACGTATCCGCAGTGGAACGGACTAGTGCACAGCGCTGCTGCTGAGCCAGGTGACCTTCCCGCTTGGGATGTCGAACTGCGCGCTCGTCTCGGACCGTTGGCGCGCAGCAAACGGTTGAGGATGGTGCGTACGGTTCGCGATGCCGAGACCTTCACCGTTGCGTTCGAACGAAATCAGGCTGACGGCCGCAACCATTCGCCGTGGGTGCTCAGCGCAACGATCGTCGAGCGCGACGGTCTGAGCACCTTGACCATGCACTTGCACTATGGCGGTTCGCTGTGGACCGGTGGTGCGCTCGAGCGGGTGCTGGCCGACCAGATCACGTCGGGTCGGGAGCGCCTGCTGCAGCTCGTGGCGACCACGCGCTGAAGCGGCCGTCATCGCGGCTCTCGAGTGTGAGTGGCATCGAGAAACACTCGGTGAGGCTGGCCGATGTCAGCGTGCTGCGGATGGGACCCGACGCCACTACCTTGCCCTCGCGCAGCATCATCGCGTGGGTCATCCCCGGCGGGACCTCGTCGAGATGGTGTGTCACCAGAACAAGCGGAGGAGCAGCCGGATCGGTCGTCAGCTCAGCGAGCGCCTGCACCAGATGCTCGCGGCCACCGAGGTCGAGGCGCGCGCTGGGTTCGTCGAGCAACAGCAGCGACGGCTCGTTCATCAGCGTGCGGGCCAGCAACACTCGCTGTTGCTCGCCGGACGAGGCCGTTGCCATGGGCCGGTCGGCAAGCCAGCCGACGCCCATCTGCTCGAGGCACGATTGCGCCCGGGAGTGATCGGCGTCGTCGTATCGATGCCACCATGGCTCCAACGCTGCGTACTTTGCAGTCATCACGATGTCGATGCAACGCAGCTCTTGACGAAGCTGCACGGCCAGCGATGGCGACATGTAGCCGATGCGGCGACGCAGGACGCGCACGTCGGTGCGACCCAGGCGTTCACCCAAGACGCACACGTCGCCACTGGATGGATGCTCGTACATCGCCGCGATCCGCAACAGCGTGGTCTTGCCAGAACCGTTGGCACCCAACACGACCCATCGTTGACCAGGCAGCACGTTCCACGTCAGCGGGGCGAGGATCGTGCGGCCGTCACGCACGAAGCTGACATCGACCAGCCGCAAGACCTCAGCCTGTGATGCCTCCGGCCGGGACAGGTTCGACATGGAGAAGTGACGATATCGCTACGCAGAGTAAGAGGTACCCGTCAGAATGGGCAATCCACTGGTACCCTCGCTGCGGGATGCGACGGTTACTGGTGATTGTGTCGGCTTTGTGCTTTCTTGCGCCGCTGTCTGTGCCCACGGTCGGGCGCGCCGCCGACACCGAAGCCGAGAAGGCCGCCAAAGAGATCGCCGACGCCCGCGAGCGGGCCAACGCTGCAGCGGATGCGTACTTCGCGTCCGAATCGCGAATCGATGAGCTCACCTTGCAGGAAGCCCAGCTGAAGTCCGAGATCGCCGCCTTGGAGGGTGATGTGAAGGCCTTGCAGCTGGCCGTCGAGAACGTCGCGATCGGCCGTTATACCAGGTCAGGTAGCACGGGTGTGCCGCTCCTCACCGGCTTCCAAGCGCCTGAGGATCAGATCAAGATCGATGCCCTGATGGAGGTGATCTACGACTCGTCGTCCAACGACTTCGACCGGTTCGATGCGCTCAACGCCGACCTCGCAGACAAGCGTCAGGAGCTGGCGGACAAGAAGGACCAGGCGGAGAAAGAGCGCGCCAACCTTGTCCTGTTGAAAGATGCCGCGTCAGCCGAGGTGCAACGCTTGAAAGACGTCGAGGCTGATCGTCTTGAGGACGAGGCTGTACGTAGCGCTTTGGTCGCAGAGCAGGCGCGGCGAAAACGCGACGCAGACCGCCGAACGCTGCTCAGCGCGCCACCGCCCACCATCTCGTCGCCTGCGGGTTCGTCCACCGACGATCCGGGTGCGGATCCGGACGACGACGGAAGCGATACCGGCACCGATGCCGCGCCAACGGGTGTCGCAACGCGTCCGTCATTGCCGAACGCTGGTGGCGGTCAGACCGGTGGTGGGGGCAGTGGCAGTTTCCCGGGTGGCGCCGGCAACGACTACGGCGGGCCTGGCTGGGTCTGCCCGACCGGCAGCGAGCCTGCACCGTTCGGCAACACCTGGGGTGCGCCGCGTAGCGGCGGTCGCCGGCACCAGGGCGTCGACATGATTGGTCAGCGAGGAATCCCGATTCTCGCCGTCGTCGACGGTATCGCTGAGCCGAGAAGCAACGTGCTCGGCGGCCTGACCATCTGGTTGACCGGCGTCGACGGCCACAAGTACTACTACGGCCACATGGATAGTTACGGCCAACTCGGCTCGGTGACCGCCGGAACGGCGATCGCATTTCTCGGCCAGACCGGCAACGCTCAGTTCAGCATCGCTCACCTCCACTTCGAGATTCATCCGGGCGGTGGTCCGGCAGTCAATCCGTATCCCACGGTCTTGGCTCGCTGCCCATCCTTCGGTTGATGGTCGGTGACCTCGACGAGCGGCTGGCAGCCGTCCTCAGTGTGGCTGAGGTCACCGGTCTGACGAGATTGTCGGGCGGCGCATCGCGTGATACGTGGCGATTCGAGGCTGATGGGCGACCGCTGATCCTGCAGCGTCAACGTGATGGAAGCGTGCGCGACATCTCCATAGAAACAGCGGCCGTTCGTGCGGCGTTCGCCGCAGGTGTTCCAGCTGCGACCGTGGTGACGGCGTCGCCGGATGCCACCCAACTCGGCGCCCCGTACATGATCGTGACACACGTCGACGGGGAAACCACCGCACGCAAGATCCTGCGTGACGACCACTACCGCAGCGCTCGCGATGTCCTCCCCGCGCAGCTCGCCGAGGCGTTGGTCAAGATTCACTCGATCGACCCGACGACGGTCCCAGGTCTCTCCGAAACTGATCAGGTCGAGCACTATCGAGAGGTGCTCGATTTCTTGGGCGAGCCGCATCCGACCTTCGAACTGGCCCTGCGCTGGCTCGATGCACATCGACCACCGATATCGAGCGATGCCGTGGTGCATGGCGACTTTCGGCTCGGCAACGTGATGGTCGATCGGACGGGCCTGCGGGCCGTGCTCGACTGGGAGCTCGTACATCTCGGCGATCCGATGGAGGACCTCGGTTGGTTGTGCGTCAGGTCATGGCGATTCGGTTCACCGAAGCCAGTTGCCGGTGTCGCCGACTACCAGGAGCTGTTCGATGCCTATGAGGCAGCAGGCGGGCGCCGCGTGCATGGTGACACGGTGCGATGGTGGGAGGTGCTCGGCACGATGAAGTGGGGAATCATGTGCATCATGCAAGCCAATGCTCACCTCACCGGGGTGGATCGAAGCCACGAGTTGGCCGCTATCGGCCGTCGGGTCTGCGAAACCGAGCATGATCTGTTCCTCGCACTGGAGGACCGTTGGTGAAGCCTCATGACAGTCCATCGGCCGGCGAACTGATCGAGTCGGTCCGCGAGTGGCTGGAGCGCGATGTGTTGGCGGCCACCGATGACCGGCTGCACTACCACGCGCGTGTGGCCATCAGTGTCTTGTCGATCGTCGAACGCGAACTCGTCGTCGGTGCGGACCAGGGCGCTGCTCACCAGGGTCGCCTGCACTCGCTCGGATACGCGGATGATGCAGGACTTGCGTCAGCAATCCGCGCGGGCGATCTCGACGATCGCATGGCGGAGGTGCGTGACGTGGTATGGCAATCGGTCCGCGACAAGTTGGCGGTCGCCAACCCGAAGTACTTGGCCTCACCGTGACGGTGTGATCGTCACCGGCTGCCCGGCGGCGAGTTGTCCGCACGCGGCGTCGATGTCGGTGCCGCGGTTGCGGCGAACGGTGGCGTTGACGCCGAGTTTCTCGAGCGTGTCGCGAAAGTCATGTACACGCTTCAACGGCGAGCCGACAGTTGGGTAGCCAGGCGTTGGGTTGAGGGGGATCAGATTGACGTGCGCCGGCAATCGGAACCGGTGACACAGTCTGGCGAGTTCCCCGGCATCACTCGAGCGATCGTTGACCCCGTCGATCATCGCCCACTCGAAGCTCAGCCTCCGACCCTTGACAGCCAGGTAATCGGCGCACGCAGCCATCAGCGCATCGATCGGGTAGCGCTTGTTGATGGGCACCAGCTCGTCGCGAAGGCGATCGTTGGCGGCATGCAGCGACACGGCGAGATTGACCGGAAGCGGTCGCGCTGTGAGGCTGCGGATGCCGGGAACCAGCCCGACCGTCGAGATGGTCAGCTTGCGCGCCGACAGCCCGAGGTCATCATGAAGGCGTTCGACGGAATCCCAGACGACGGCTTCATTGGCCAACGGCTCGCCCATACCCATGAACACGACGTTGCCGAGACGCCGCTGCATCGACCGTGCCTCGCGGGCGGCGACGGCGACCTGTTCGACGATCTCGCCGACCGAGAGATGGCGGGAGAACCCGGCCTGTCCCGTCGCGCAGAATCCACAGCCCATCGCACACCCGACTTGGCTGCTGACGCACACCGTGACGCGATCTGGATACAGCATCAATACGGTCTCGATCCGCTTGCCATCATGCAGTTCCCACAGGTATTTGACCGTGTCGCCTCCGTCGCTGACGCTGCGGACGACGACCTGCAGCGCCGGAATCAGTCGCTCCGTCAGCGTCTCCCGCAGCGCTTTCGGGAGGTTGGTCATCTCTGCCGGCGTCGACAGGTTCTGATACAACCCCTGCCACACCTGATCCAGCCGGTACCGGGGTTCGCCGTCCAGCAAGTCGGCGAGTTCGGCCCGGCTGGGTTGGTACAGCGACGTCGTCACGTCACGGTTGGTCACATCGCGGCAGCCAACGCCGTGTACTGATCGATGTGACCGCGCAGCACGTCGAGGCTCGCGGTCCAGAACGCCTCGCCTGACACATCGAATCCGAACACCCCACCCAGCTCCTCGGCGGTGTTCATTCCAGCGCGCGACAGCACGTCGTCGTAGGACCGTTGGAATCGTTGCGGGTCTTCGCGGTACTTGGCGTAGAGCCCGAGCCCGAAGAGCAATCCGTAGGTGTACGGCCAGTTGTAGAAGTGTGAGGCGTAGTAGTGCGGCTTGACGGCCCACATGTACGGGTGAGCCGTTGACTGATCGAGTCCGTTGCCATATGCGTCGGCCTGGGCCGACAACATCATCTCGTTGAGCTCCGACACCCCGATCGTGCGACGTTGACGGCGGGCGAAGACCTCGGTTTCGAAGATCCACCTACTCCGGATGTCGACCACCGTCTGCACGGCGCCGAGCAGGTTGACGTCGAGCAATGCAAGTCGGTCGCGACCGGTCAGGTGCAGCAATCCCTCTTCGACCACCAAGGTCTCGCAGAAGATGCTCGCCGTTTCGGCCAGTGCCATGGGCAGGTGACGCTGCAGTGCGGTGCGGCGGGCAAGCTGGGTGTTGTGGTACGCGTGGCCGAGTTCATGGGCGGTGGTCTGGGCTGAATCGACGCTGCCGTTCCAGTTGAGGAACACCAGCGAGCGATCCTCGACGAAGGGCATGCAGAACGCCCCGCCACGCTTGCCGTCGCGCGGCCCAGCGTCGATCCACTGTCCATCGACGGCGCGGTCGACCAGTCCTCCAAGGCTGGGGCTGTACGAGGCGAATGCGCCGCGGACAATCTCTAAACCATCCGACCACGAAATCGCACTCGGAGCAAATGGGAGGGGTGCGAACAGGTCGTACCACGGCAGGGCCCCCGCGTGCTCGTGCAGCCGCGCCTTGACATGCATCCAGCGACGAAAGTCAGGCAGCGATGCGTCGACGGCGGCCTGCATGGAATCGAACGTCGCTTGGCTGACGTTGTTGGCGAACAGCGATGCCTCGATCGGGCTGTTCCACCCGCGCCGGCGATTGACGACGTTTGCCTCGCCCTTCACTGCGTTCAACGCTGCTGCGCAGGCGACTGCCACTGTCGGCCAGGCGCGCAGTTCGGCATCGTATGCGGCCTTGCGAACGTCGGGGTCGGCGTCGGTCGCTAGGCCACGGATAGCCGCCATCGGCAAGGATTCAGCGCCAGTCGGAAGGTTGACCACCTCGTTGAGCTGTGATGCGATGTCCTCGTGCAGGCGGTCCCAGGCACTCGACCCGGTCGTGCTCAACTCGGCGTACAGACCTTCTTCGGTCTCGGCCATCTGGTGGTCTGCGCGAGCGGCCAGAAAGGTGAGCGGACCGCGGTGCTCAGAGACCTCGGTACTGACTTCGGCAAGCGCATCGACGCCGAGCGAACTGACCCACTCCGCCAGGCGGCTCAGCAGGGGCCGCTGTCGTGATTCGCACACCTCCAGTTCGCTCAACAGTCCCTGCGCGGTCTCGTTGAAGCTGTCGGTCGCGACGGTGGCGTACACGTAAGCACCCACCAGATCCGTGCGCAGCTCAGTGTCGTTGACGGCTCGGATCACTGCGTCGGCGGCCTCGCCGTCGGCGGCTGTGACAGATCGTGCCTCGCAGCGGCGGATGTCGTGTTCGTCGAAGAGGGCGGCCAACCGAGTCGAGTCGGCACCGACCTGCTCGAGCGCATCGACGAAGGATCGCGACTCGAACGATTCGTGAACATCGGCGACGCTCCAACGGGGAAGCGCCTCGGTCGTTTCATTCATGTGTGTACTCCGCTGGTGATCTTGAGGTCCGCGACGTCGCGAACGTAGGCGTGGTCGGCGTGATGAATCGAGAATCCGAGCCGCTCGTACAACGAGAGAGCAGCGACGTTGGCGGCGTCGACGTGCAACATTCCTACGGTCAAGCCTTGCGCTGCAAGGTGGTCGAGCCCGGCGATGGTCAGTGCCTTGCCGAGACCGAGGCCGTGAAACTGCGGATCGACGGCGATCACGTAGATCTCGCCCATCGCAGGGGACGTGTCGCGGTGGATCTTCGTCCAGCAGAATGCCGCCAGCACACCGTCGCGCTCGTGAAGCCGAAAGCCGGCGGGATCGAACCACGCCTCTGCCTCGCGTTGCTGCAGCGTGTCGGCCGTCCAGCCGCCCTGCTCGGGATGATCGTGGAATGCAGCGTTGTTGACGCGCAGCCATTCGCCCTCGTCGCGACCGACCACAAATGCTCGAGTGGCCACCGTCGTGGTGTCGCTGATCGGTAGAGCGCGGCGTAGCTGCAGCAGCCGCCGCCCGCGAATCATGCCGACTGCCGCGGCCATCTGGTCGGCGCTCTCGTGCGGGCGGTGGACCCACCAGTGAACTTGGCCTCCGCCGTCGGCAGCGACCACGTCGAGCGCTGCGCGCACGAGCACTTGGGTCAGCTCCTCGGAACCTGCCCGTTGACGCGACGCGATGGCCAGCTCGACCGTCGTCGACATGTTGCCCGCCGCCAACTGTGCATACCCGCCAAGGACGTCGGCTTGATCGAATGCGAGCACTGCCGCGAACCCCGATCCACCGCGATGCAACAACTCGAGCCACAGGTGATCCGACAACGCGCGATACCCGTCGAATTCGGCGGCGTCGGCGAGCAGTCGCTTGACGCCGTCGAGGTCGGTGTCGTCGAGTTCGCGCCGGGTCTCGATACGCCACATGACCACCGAGGTTAATGCCGGGTTGCCGCAGAGGCTCCCGTCGTCAGCCAAGGTTGGTCCCGCAGTGAATAGTGTCGGCGCATGGCCAAGCCCCGCACGCCGAAGGGTCGAACAGTCGAAGTCGCCCGTCGGCTCGCGGAGACATACCCCGATGCGGTCTGCGAACTCGACCACTCCAACGCATTCGAGCTCCTGGCGGCGACGATCCTGTCGGCGCAATGCACCGACGCACGGGTCAACATGGTGACGCCCGTACTGTTTCGCGAGTACCCGACTGCTGCACACCTTGCCGCCGCGAACCCTTCCGATGTCGAGGAGATCATTCGTTCGACGGGCTTCTACCAGAACAAGACCAAAAGCCTGCTCGGCATGGCGCAGGGATTGCTCGAACGCTTCGATGGCGAGGTACCCACCGAGCTCGACGATCTGGTCACACTTCCGGGTGTCGGTCGCAAGACCGGCAACGTCGTGCGCAGCGTGGCCTTCGACCTGCCGGGCCTGCCGGTCGATACTCACGTACTGAGGCTGTCGAAGCGATTGGGTCTCAGCGTGCTCGAGGATCCGGTGAAACTCGAGTTCGAATTGAACGGATTTCTGGCGCCCGCCGACCGTGGTCTGTTCAGTCTTCGGATGATCCTGCACGGACGGCGGGTGTGCGACGCGAAGAAGCCGCGGTGCGCTGAATGCACCCTCGAAGACATCTGTCCATCGACGCGGGTGCCGCGCCGAGCGTCACCAAAGTAGCCCAATAACCACCGTGAGTGGCAGCTTGCGCCCTCACAGAATCGGTGTATAGTGGCCATACCAACCAGGTTCCCGCCACCTGGTTTGCGGGCGATGCTGGGATCCGCCGCCTAGCATTGCAGAGCGACGGCCCCGTTCATCGGGGCCGTCGCCGCTTTTTGCGTCAATGTTTTCGGCAGTTTCAGGCGATCAGCTTCAGTGCCCTGCGCAGTAGTCGCTCGGCGTTGCGTAGCCCCTGCTCGGCCTCACCGACCGCGGCGCGAAGATCCTCGCGCCCTGCCGGAATTCCGAGCGGGCCGACCTCGGCAAGCTGTTGCCGATATCGCTCTACGTGTTCGGCGATGACCGTCAGGGTTGCGGCAACAGGATCGTTCATGGCGCCAGTCTGGCCTGCGGAACCTCGAAATCGAGGCTCCCTCGTTTGCAGTGCTGTCGGTATCGTGGCCAACTGTGCATGCGGTGACGGTACGCGACGACTTGCGAGCATTGGAGGGCTACCACTCGCCGCAGGTCGACGTGCGCATACGGCTCAACACGAACGAAGCACCCACGCCGCCTCCCACCGCATGGCGCGACGCCTTCGCCGCGGAACTCTCACGCGTCGAGTGGCACCGATATCCGGATCGCAGCGCGTCGGCGTTGCGTGCTGCGATTGCCGAGTTGCATCACGTGCGGCCTGATCAGGTGTTCGCGGCCAACGGATCGAACGAGGTGTTGCAGACGCTGTTGCTCGCGTATGCCGGCCCCGGTCGTGCCGTACTGACATTCGAGCCGACGTATCAACTTCACAGCCACATCGCCCGGCTCACGGGTGCAACGGTGATCGAAGGAGAACGTGCACCCGACTTTCGCTTGGATGTCGAGTCGGCCATTGCGTTGATCCAACAGCATCGCCCGGCCGTGACGTTCCTGTGCTCGCCGAACAACCCCACCGGGCTCGTCGAGCCTGCGGAGAACGTACGCGGCGTACTTGCCGCCCAACCGGGCTTGCTGGTCGTCGACGAGGCGTATGGCCAGTTCGCCGACTGGTCGGCGTTGACCATGGTCGATGAGGCGACCCCGCTGGTGGTCATCCGTACGTTTTCGAAGACCTGGTCGATGGCGGCCAGCCGACTGGGCTACCTCGTCGGACCGTCGTGGCTCGTTGCCGAACTCGACAAGGTCGTTTTGCCGTATCACCTCGATGCCGCCAAACAGATTGCCGGTCGGCTGGCATTGCAGTTCACCGACGAGATGGATTCCCGCGTCGAGCAGATCGTGGCAGAGCGCGAACGAATCTCGGCAGCCCTCGCACAACTCGACGTCGATGTCTTTTCCAGCGGCGCGAACTTCATCCTCTTCCGGCCGCGCGACAAGTCGGGCCGGCAGGTGTGGCAGGAATTGCTCGAGCGAAGCATCTTGATCAGAGATTGTTCAGGGTGGCCACGATTGGGCAACTGCCTGCGCGTCACCGTCGGCACCAGCGACGAGAACGACGAGTTCCTCTCGGCGATCAAGGAGATCATGCAATGAGTCGCACCGGCACCGTTCATCGGGCCACCAAGGAGACCTCGATCGACCTGACGATCGATATCGATGGCTCCGGCGCGACCGAGATCACCACCGGGATTCCCTTCTACGACCACATGCTCGAACAGGTCGGCAAGCACGGCGCGTTTGACCTACGCATCGCTGCGACAGGCGACCTGCACATCGACACGCATCACACGATCGAAGATGTGGCGATCAGCCTGGGCGAAGCGTTCCGTCAAGCGCTCGGCGACAAGACCGGCGTGCGCCGGTTTGCCAGCGGCCTGTATCCGCTCGACGAGGCACTGGTCGAGGTGGCCCTCGATCTGTCGGGTCGGCCATTCTGCGTGTGGGATGTCGAACTTCCGGAATGTCTGCCGCTCGGGAACCCGGCGTTCGACCCGCAGTTGGCCGAACACGCAATCGCTTCGTTCGCGACGGCGGCAGGAATCACGCTCCATGTCACGTTGCGTCGCGGGCGCAATGTTCATCACATCATCGAGGCGGTGTTCAAAGGTCTGGCACGATGCCTTCGCGATGCCGTGCGCGTTGAAGGCGCCCAGGTGCCGTCGACGAAGGGTGTGCTGTAGGCCGTGAGCGAACAACCGCTGATCGCCGTCTTGGACTATGGAATCGGCAACCTTCGCTCCGCTCAGAAGGCGCTGCAGCGATGTGGCGCCGATGCCCGGCTCACAGTGGACCATGGGCTGATAGCCGACGCCGACGCCGTCGTGCTGCCGGGCGTCGGCGCGTTCGGGGCATGCATGGCTGCGCTGCGCAACGCGGACCTGGAGGACGTCGTCGAGGAAGCCGTCGATTCCGGTCGGCCGTTTCTCGGCATCTGCGTTGGTATGCAGATGCTGTTCGACGCCAGTGAGGAGGACGACTCTGCGGTCGGGCTCGGAATCATCCCTGGGATCATCCGGTGGTTGGGGTCCGAGCTGCCGCGACCACAGATGCAATGGAACCTGCTGACGTTGACCAAGCCC
>JANOJI010000486.1:0-5162 GCA_031408175.1 Ilumatobacteraceae bacterium | reverse complement strand
CAGCAGCGTGAGTTGGGTGAGAGGGATTCCGGCGAGCCGGCCGGATTCGGCCCAGAGGCTGCGGTGGTAGTCGTCGAGATCGTCGTCGTGCACCAGCACCACCGCACCGGGTTCTGACCCCAGCTTCGCCCGAGCATCGCTCACAACCGATGCCACAAGATGGCCGATCAGCGATTCCGCGCCATACGGCGTACCCCCGACCATCATCGGCTCGGCCTCACCGAGCCGTTGGACGAAATCGGTGGTGACGTGATCGACGCCGACCGGACCGGCCGTCGCAACCTGGGATCCGGCGTGCAGCTCACCATCGACCAACGCAACAACGGATTCGACGGTCCCACTGGCCAGCGGGGAAGCAGCACCATGATCAGGTCCGAATGCCACCCAGTCGGTTGCACGCCCCCCGACATCGATCCCAAGTCTGTATGTCATTGGAGAACCCGCCTTTCGTCAGCGCCAATCTAACCATCGACGACTTGCGACCCGCTTCATGCGCGCGTCGATTCGCGCGAGCATCTGGCAATGGAGATCGAACAGGAACTCGAACGCTTCTACGATCCCGATGCGGCGCCTGGTGAACGATGGTGCATCGTGCTTCGCCACGCCGACGACGAGTCGAAGGAGGAGTGGTACCTCGAGCATCGCATTGCGTACCGCGACCGGCACCTTGGCGACATTGTGGTGCCCCGCGACAAGAGTTCGTTCACGACCGATCTCACATCCGTGCCCAACCTCTTCACCTGGCTCGTGCCGCGCACTGGCACGCACCTGGCCGCGGCGCTCGTGCACGACGCGCTGACGCCCCCGTTCAGCAGTCCGGACGAACCGGATTGGGTGGTACCACCGAACGCCGTCACCCAACTGCAAGCCGATCGAGTGTTCCGCGATGCGATGGCCGACCTCGGCACACCGCTCATACGCCGCTGGTTGGTGTGGAGCGCAGTCAGCGTCCCGACGGCATGGAGGGTGTCGAAGGTTCGGGCCGCGCTCGCGTACCTCAGTCTGGCTGCGATTGTCGTCCTCGGCTGGTTCGCCACGCTCGATCTGTTCGACCGCGGCGAGTGGTTGCCGTGGATGGGCGGGCGGCGCTGGTACGTCGAACTGCTGCTCGGCGGGGTCGGCGCTGTCATCGTCCCGCTGGTGCTGTCCGTGTTGTGGCCATCCGGACTTCACAAGGCCGGAGCTATCACCGGCGTCGCGCTAGCGGCCCTGTTCCACGTCTCCATCGCGGTGGGAGCCATGACGTTCGGCTACCAGTTCGCCGAGTACCGCCTCGGCGTGTGGGCACCACCGAAGCGTTGGCTGAAAGTCGGCCTCACCGTCGCGGCCCTCGCCGTAGCGGCACTCACCTACTGGATGTTCCGGCACTACGGGTAGTTCAGCTATTGCGACATCAGCCACCTCGCTCTTGGTCCGCTCGCCGCCCGCCCGATACCTTGAGGGCCTCATCATGCTGCGAGCTGCTCTGCGCGATCTTCAATGGCGGTGGAAGCGGTTCGCAATCGCCATGCTCGGTGTAGCGCTGGTCTTCGCGATGGGTCTGATCATGACGGGTCTCGACGCCTCGTTCACGAGAGAGGTCAGTCGCACACTCGACGCGATCGGAGCCGAGCGCTGGGCCGTTGCCTCCGATGCGGCCGGACCGTTCAGTACCTTCAGCCCGATCGCCGCGAACAGCGCGACTGACGTCGGCGGAACTCCGACGATGATCCTGCGCGAAACGATTCAGGACGGATCGACGGTTCGCGACCTCATCGTGATGGGCGTGGTACCGGGCCGCCTCGGATCGCCGCACGCCTCTCGCGGGGACAGCCTTGCCGGGGCGGGCCAGATCGTCGTGGATCGGAGTCTTGACGCTGCTATTGGCGACTCGATGTCCTTCGGTGGCAAGCGCTTCGTTGTCGTCGGAACGGTTTCGAAGCAAACCCTCTACGCCGGCATTCCGTTGGTCTACATCCCCCTGATCGATGCGCAGGCGATCGCCACGCTGGGCCAGCCGCTCGCCACCGCGATGCTGTTTGATGCTGTTCCGGTGTCCGTGCCCGCCGGGTTGAAGGTGATCACGAACGGCGCCGTCAAGGATGACGTCCTTCGACCGCTGAAGGCAGCTCGGTCGTCGGTCACCTTCGTGCGCCTGTTGCTGTGGCTCGTGGCAGGCATCGTCGTCGGTTCGGTCCTCTACCTGCAGGCGCTCGAGCGAACCCGTGACTTCGCTGTCTTCAAGGCAACCGGAACGTCGACTGTGGCGATCGGTGCCGGCCTGGCCCTGCAGGCCGTGATGCTGTCGCTTTCCGCGGCGGTGGTGGCGGCGCTTCTGGCCTCTCTGCTAGCACCACTGTTCCCGTTGGACGCTGCGATTCCCACCAGTGCCTATCTCTTCCTGCCCGTGGTCACGGTCGTCGTTGGTCTCCTCGCCTGCTCGATCGCGCTCCGGCGCACGGCACGCATCGATCCAGCCACCGCGTTCGGAGGGTGAGATGGCCGCATCAGGTGCCGACCTCGTCATCCGAGATCTGACCGTCGAGTTCACGAAGGGCGACTACACGGTTCGGCCGCTCGACAAGTTCAACACGACCGTTCCGGCTGGTTGCTTGGCGCTGTTGCTCGGTCCGTCAGCGGGGCAACCACGGGATGACCCACAGCGCCTACGTTTCCGACCCCGACGGCAACGGCATCGAGGTGCTTTACGAACTCGCCGAGAACATCTGGGTAGGCGACGTCAACGCCGCGCTGAATCACTGGGACCCGATGCCGACCGAGGGCGAAGCCTCGCTGACCGATCGTCTCGACAACCCCGTGTTCTCCGGCTCTGCCGCCTGATCAGGCAGTTCTGCGCCGAGTCCGAACTTTGTTGCTCCGACCGCACCCAGCACGTTGAGAGCGACAAAGTTCACCGGACCCGCTCCGATTGCAAATCTGCCACCTTGCTGCCGAATTCAGAGCGCCTTGCCGGCAACGCGTAGCGAGCCGCCTGTGGCGACCTCGGTGATCACCCCGTCGGCGAGTATGGGCACCGGCTCGCCTGACTCTACGGTGACCGTGGCGCCGATGGGATCGACCGAGATCACGATGTCACCGCCGCGGCGGTGCAGGCCGAAGCGCATCCCCCGCCAGCCGGCCGGGAGGCGCGGCGCGATCCGGACGTGGGTTCCCGAGTCGCGGACACCGGCGAACCCGTGCACCAGGCATGCCCACACCCCGCCGACGTTGGCGATGTGGGCGCCGTCGACCGTGTTGCCGTGCGTGTCGGCGATGTCGAGGTACAACGACTCACGGAAGTAGTGCATCGCCAAGTCGGCGTGCCCGACCTCGGCGGCCATGATCGACTGCACGCACGCCGACAGTGATGAATCGCCGGTGCTGATCGGGTCGTAGTAGTCGAAGTTGCGGCGTTGCAAGTCGGGCGCAAACTCGTCGCCGCGCAAAAACATCGCCAGTACCACGTCGGCCTGCTTGAGCACCTGGTGGCGGTAGATCACCAGCGGGTGGAAGTTGAGCAGCAGTGGGTACTTGTCGTCGGGCGTGCCCTCCCAGTCCCACGCCTCGTGGCCGAGGAAGGCGTCGTCTTGGGGGTTGATGCCGAGCTCGGCGTCGTACAGCACGCACATCGAGTCGGCGGCGCGCGTCCACTCGGCGACCTCGTCGTCGGCGAGACCGGTGGCAGCGACGAGCGAGCGGTGGGCGTCGAGAGCCTCGGACCGGAGCCGGGTCACGACGTCGGCCGCGAACCGCAGCGTGAAGCGCGCCATCACGTTGGTGTAGACGTTGTCGTCGACGACAGCGGTGTACTCGTCGGGTCCCGTCACCCCGTGGATGTGGAACACCGGTGGATCGGCCTGGTCGTAGAACCCGAGGTCGGCGAACAGCCGCGCCAGCTCGACGAGGATCTCGGCGCCCTCGCCGGCGAGGAACTCGGTGTCACCGGTGGCGGTGACATAGCGGTCGATTGCATGGGCGACGTCGGCGTCGATGTGGTACTGGGCGGTGCCCGCCGGGTAGTACGCCGAGGCCTCCTCGCCGTTGATCGTCCGCCACGGATACAGCGCGCCGCGCTGCGACATCTCGATCGCTCGGTGGCGCGCCGTGGGCAGGGTGCGGTGGCGGAAGTGGAGCAGGTCGCGGGCGGCCTCCGGGTTGGTGTACGCCAGGAGCGGCACCATGTAGACCTCGGTGTCCCAGAAGTAGTGACCGTCGTAGCCGGCGGCCGTGACCGCCTTGGCGGCGATGCCGCGCCCGCCGATCTGGGCCGAGGCCTGGGCCATCTGGAACAGGTTCCAGCGGATCGCCTGCTGAGCCTCGTCGTCCCCGTCGACGGCGATGTCGGTGCGTGCCCAGAACCGGTCGAGCCAGGCCTGCTGCTCGGCGACCGCCCGTTCCCAGCCGGCCGCCTCGGCGGCGTCAAGTGTGCTACGGCAGCGGGCAGCGAGCTCCTCGATCGACGCGTCGCCGGATGCCTCGGGGACCTGGCTCGAGCTGTGGTAGGCGACGTACTTGGTGAGCTTGATCGTGTCGCCCGGTGCGGCGTCGAGGCGCATCGTGGTGGCGGCGCGATCGGCGGCGAGCTCGGTGTCGAAGGCAACATCACCGCCAGATGCGACCTCATGGCGGTAGGCGGCGGCGATCGTCATTCCGCTGCCGACGCAGCGGTAGCCGAGCGTGACGGTACCTCCACCCGGCGAGAAGGCGTCGGGGTGGGTCTGGAGCACCGGTTCGAGGACGCGCCGATCGAACGTGCGCGAGCGGCGCGGGTCGGCGTGCGCTGGCCCGGTGTCGCGCGTGGCGACGTCCTGGCGGTTGACGAGCCGCGAGGTGATCGTGACCGCCGCCGGGGCGTCGAGCAGTTCGAGCGACAGGCGCAGCACCGCCAGATGTCGGCGCTCGAGGCTGACGAGCCGCTGCGAGACGACCCGCACCCTCCCGCCGGCGCGGGTGTGCCAGGTCAGCTCCGAGCGCAGTACCCCGTTGCGGAAGTCGATCTCACGCCGGAAGTCCGACACCTGCGACCGTTCGGGGTGGTCCGGCGCGAGGCGCAGCACCTCGTTGCCGACCGTGAGCTCGATCGACTTGGCCTCTGGCGCGTTGAGGAGCGACTGCCCGGTGCGGGCCAACGCGAACGCGTGCTCGGCGTGGACGATCGGGAACGTCTCGTGAAAGCCGTTGAC
>JANOJI010000367.1:0-4056 GCA_031408175.1 Ilumatobacteraceae bacterium | reverse complement strand
TCGACGTCTCGTTCGATGCTCCGGTGCGCAAGCAGATGGCGTTGTCGGCGAGCCACGGTCTCGTCAACGTTCCGGGGTTTCACGTGCCGGGTCCCGAGGAGCCGAGCGAGATCTACATCGAACGACCTGACGGTTCGGTCGCCACCATCGAGTGCGCCGGTGCGAATGCCTACGCGGAGATGGTGTCGCATTTCGAGGCAGCCGTCACCGGCATCGAACAGCCCATCTTCGGCCGACGCGAGAGCCTGCGCCTGGCGACGATCCTCGACGAACTGCATCGCATCACCAGCCCGAAGAGTTGACTCAGATCGCGCGCCCTGCCGAGCTCCAGTACTCGTCTTTCAGCAGTCGCTTGTAGAGCTTGCCAGTGGGGTGGCGGGGGAGCTCCTCACGGAAGTCGATCGATCGGGGGCACTTCACATCGGCAAGCTGCGAGCGACAGAAGGCCATCAACTCCTTGGCGAGCGCCGCCGTCTCGTCGTCCGACGACGGCATCGTGACCGGCTGCACCACTGCCTTGACCTCCTCGCCGAAGTCGTCGTTGGGCACCCCGAACACGGCGACGTCGACCACCTTCGGATGCATCACCAGAACGTTCTCGGTCTCCTGCGGATAGAGGTTGACGCCGCCGCTGATGATCATGAACGCCTTGCGGTCAGTGAGGTACAAGAAGTTGTCGTGGTCGAGATAGCCAATATCGCCGAGCGTGCTCCAGCCCCGTGGATGGCGCGACGACGATGTCTTCTCGGGGTCATTGTGGTATTCGAACGCGGCCCCGCCCTCGAAGTACACCGTCCCGCTTTCGCCGCGCGGCAAATCCTCTCCGTCGTCGCCACAGATGTGCACCTTGCAATTGATCGGCGTGCCGACGGTGCCCTCATGAGCTAGCCACATCTCACTGTTGCAGTACACGAAGCCATTGCCTTCGGTCCCGGCGTAGTACTCGTGCAGCACGGGCCCGAACCATTCGATGATCTGTTTCTTGACGGGCACCGGGCATGGTGCAGCGGCGTGAATGACACAACGCAGCGACGACACGTCGTACTTACTGCGAACATCCGGATCGAGCTTCAGCAATCGTATGAACATGGTCGGCACGACCTGGCTGACCGTCGCCCGATACCGCTCGATCAATGCCAGGTATTGTTCGGCGTCGAAGTGCTCCATCGCCACGACGGTCGCCCCGAGGACCTGCGCGGCCATCGAGAACCGCAGCGGGGCCGCATGGTAAAAGGGCGCGGGCGACAGGTAGATGCTGTCGGTGGTCGCTCCGAACAGCATCTGCAACGCCGGCGAGACGGTTCCGGGCGTGGTCTCCAATGGCGAGCGGGTGAACTCGCGGGTGACACCCTTGGGGCGACCTGTGGTTCCCGACGAGTAGAGCATGTCCATGCCGGCGACGCGCTCTTCATCGAGCGGCTCGGCCGCCTGGGCCGTAACGGCCGACTCGTAGGACTCGTATCCCTCGATCGTCCCATCGAGCATCAGTCTCACGGCCACGCCCGGAGTGTCGGCCATGATCTCGGCGGCCTGCTCCGCCTTGTACTTCGAGGTGATGAACACCTTGGCCGTGGAGTCGTTGATCACATAGCTCAACTCGCTGCTGGTCAGGCGACTGGAACACGCCGTGTACACCGCGCCTGCGTAGTGGCAACCCCACACGACCTCGAAGTAACGATCGTGATTCTCCATACAGATCGCCACGTGGTCGCCGGGTTGGACCCCTGTCGCTCGCAGTAGCCGGCTCAATCGATTCGCTGCCGCGTCGAGCTCGGCAAAGGTCTGCGTGAAGCCGGACCCGGCCATGATCAGTGCAGGCTTGTCGGGTTGACTCTCGACGAAGGCCCCTGGGTACACGTCGGCGAAGGTAGCAGTCCGACGATACGTTGCAGGGATGGACCCAGCCGAACGGTTCGCCGAAATCATCGACGGGCCCTCGGCCGATCGACAGCTCGATCTACTCTGCGCGCTCGCGGCCACCACGATCGATCACGCAGCCGACGTCGGCGCGATCCTTCTTGGCCTCGACAGGGTGGCAGAACTGTGCCCGGCATCGTTCGAAGGAATCGTCGACACGCTGTTCTCCTCTGGCCTGTTCGCCGGAGATAGCGACGACTACCACCACCCGCGCAACTCATTGTTGCACGAGGTGCTGGCGCGTCGCACCGGCATGCCGATCACCCTCAGCGTCGTTGCTATCGAAGTCGGCAAGCGACTGGGGGTGCCGATCGTCGGTGTCGGACTTCCGGGACACTTCGTGATCCGTGACAAGCAGCAGGGAACATTCGCCGATCCGTTCGGCAGTGGCGTGCGGTACGACGAAGCCGGGATCATCCAGTCGTGGCAGCAGCGGATGGGTGGCGATGCTGCACTTCGGCCATCGATGCTGGCGCCCACCGGTGCCCGCGACATCGTGCTGCGGATTCTCAACAACCTGAAGCACAGCCTTGTCTCCAGAGATGAACCGGTGCTGCTGGCCCGGTTGGCGCCGCTGCGCGCAGCCTTTCCCGAGCTCGACGACGAACGCGGTGAGCATCGTCAATGGATGCGACACTTCAACTGATGATCGACCCAACGATCAAACGAAGTCTCGGACAGATGATGAAGGGCGTGCAGGTCGTCGGTGCTCACCACGATGGCGTGACTCGCGCCTACTGCAGCCACTGGGTGTGTCAGGTCAGTTTCGAAGAACCCATCGTGATGGCCAGCGTGTCACCCAAGCACGACACGTATCCGCTGCTCGTCGCCAGCGGTGAGTTCGCCATCAGCATCCTCGCCGGTGATCAGGTCGATGTCGGCCAGTACTTCTCGTACCCCGGCCGCAGATTCCGCTACATCGCCGACGAGTACCTCGAGACGATCCCGGGCACCCAGCTCCCGGTAGTGCGCAGCTGCATCGCCTGGCTGCGCTGTGTCACGTTCGAAGTCAAGCCGATGGCCGATCACCACCTGTTCTTTGCGCGAGTTGTCGACGTCGGCGCCGGTCGGCTGAAGGAGCCGCCGCTGCTCTACAGCAGCAGGCTCGGTTGGCGAATCACCGGCGAGAAGGCTCGCGAGCCGGGCCGCAGCATTCGAGACGAGCTGCTCGAACGCCTCGCTGCGGCCGGATTCGACACGGCGGACGACGGCGAGGCACTCGACGAGTAGTCGACCGGCTCTGCGGTACTTGTACTGCGCCAGTATCGTTGACGACCATGACGGCCACGGAAGTACACGCACAAGAGGCAGAGCAGCGTGTCGATGACCTCGCCATGCAACTGCTCGAAGCATGCGATCCGAAGACCCACGATTCCACCACCTTCCTGGGTGCCCAGTTCGACAAGGGATTGGCGTGGGTGCATTTCCCGGTCGGTCACGGTGGCCTCGGCCTCAACCCGAAACTGCAGAAGGTGGTCAACGAGCGCCTCGTCGCCGCCGGCGCGCCGAATGCGTACTATCGCAACCCGATCGGCCACGGTATGTGCGGCCCGACCGTGGTGGCGTGGGGGAGCGAGGAGCAGAAGCGGCGCTACCTACGCCCGCTGTTCACCGGAGAGGAGATCTGGTGCCAGCTGTTCAGCGAGCCTGGCGCAGGCTCCGACTTCGCCGGGCTGGCGGCCAAGGGCGTGCGCGATGGCGAGGAGTGGACCGTCAACGGTCAGAAGGTGTGGACGACACTGGCCCACCTGTCGCGCTTCGGTCTGCTGGTCGTGCGCACCGACGCCGAGGCCGTCAAGCATGCCGGGCTGACCGCGTTCGTGGTCGACATGCACGCACCGGGTGTCGAGGTTCTTCCGCTCAGGCAGATGACCGGCGAGGCCGAGTTCAACGAAGTGTTCTTCACCGATGTCCGCATCTCGAACTCGGAGATGCTGGGCAGTCCAGGCGACGGGTGGCGCGTCTCGCTGACCACCCTGATGAACGAGCGCGTGTCGATCGGCGGCACGATGCCGCCAAAGGGCACTGGCACCATCCAGGCCCTGACCTCGACGTGGGCGTCGCTGTCGGAGGATCGGAAAGACGCGGCGTCGCGCGACGAGGTCACCAAGCTGTGGTCGCGTGCCGAGGTGCTGCGAC
>JANOJI010000346.1:0-5877 GCA_031408175.1 Ilumatobacteraceae bacterium | reverse complement strand
CGCGGGGGCGCGCCGATTGTGCCGGGCACCACCGAGTTCGCCACATCCGCCGACGAGATCCTCGCCTTCGGTGCCGAACACGGCTACCCGTTGGTGATCAAGGCTGCCTACGGTGGCGGTGGCCGCGGCATGAAGGTGGTGGTCCGCGCCGAAGATGTGCGCGAGGCGATGGACAGCGCCAAGCGCGAGTCGAAGGCGTTCTTCGGTCGCGACGAGGTCTACATCGAGCGCTACCTCACCTGGCCGCGTCACGTCGAAGTACAGATCGTCGGCGATCAGCACGGCGATGTCGTCTGGATCAGCACCCGCGACTGCTCGGCGCAGCGCCGCCACCAGAAATTGATCGAGGAGGCACCCGCCGACAACCTCGCCCCCGGTATCGAAGCGGCCATGGGCGAAGCGGCGATCAAGGCGGCCAAGGCCGTGGGCTACTACAACGCTGGAACGGTCGAGTTCATCTACCAGGACAGCGAGTTCTTCTTCCTGGAGATGAACACCCGCCTACAGGTCGAGCATCCGGTCACCGAGGCGATCACCGGGATCGATCTCGTCGAATGGCAGATTCGCGTGGCCAGCGGCGAACCACTCCCGATGACACAGCAGGAAGTGAACGCCTGTGTTCGCGGCCATGGCATCGAGGTGCGCATCAATGCCGAGAATCCGGCGGGCGGCAAGTTCCTCCCCTCCCCTGGCACCCTGAGCAAGATGGTCGCGCCCAACGGGTTCGGCCTGCGCTTCGACGCCGGCTACCAAACTGGCGACACCATCAGTCAGTACTACGACAACCTGATCGGCAAGCTGATCGTGTGGGGCAAGGATCGCCCCACCGCCATCGCCCGCACCATCCGCGCATTGGAGGAACTGGTGGTGGAGGGTGTCGCCACCACCATTCCCGCCGACCTCGCCATCTTGCGCCACCCCGACTTCCAGGCGATGGAACACTCGACGAAGTGGGTCGAAGAAAAGCTCGATCTCTCCGACATCGGGCCACCGACGGTGCCGGTTCCTGCGGACGACGACACCGCCGAACTCGTGCAGCGCACCACGACCGTCGAAGTCAACGGCAAGCGGTTCGAAGTCAAGATGTGGCTGCCTGACTCGCCTGGCGTCGCGGCAGTTGGCCCTGCGAAGGCGACCAAGAAGGCACCTCGATCGTCCGGTGGCAGCGGTGCAGCAGCCGTTGGCTCGGGCAACGTCGAGGTGCCGATGCAGGGCACGATCGTCAAGGTCCTCGTCGAGATCGGACAGGCCGTCGAGGTCGGTCAGGCCGTCGTCGTTCTGGAAGCCATGAAGATGGAGAACCAGATCGCCGCCGACAAGGCCGGCACGGTGAAAGAGATCAAGGTGAAAGCCGGCGATACCGTCGGTGCCGGCGATGTCGTCGTCGTCATCGCCTGACTCTTGCGGATCAGTCGGGCGGGGAGTTGCGCACCACAAGGGTGCCTGCGGCCTTGTCGTGCAGGCCTTGGCGCAGTGGGTTCCACATCGCCAGCGAGTACACCAGCACTCCGAGAAACACCCCGACGCGCGGGATGGCGCCGAGCGACAGCGGAACGAGGGCTCGCATCGTCGACTCTGACCAACCCGGACGTCCGCCGTCGACGAGACGTACCACCCGGGTGCCGAAGGCGATCTTCCCGACGGTTCGGCCGAATCGGGCGATCATCAGTGTCTCGTAGACGAAGGCCACCGACGTCACGGCGATGTTGAACATCAGCAACGACTTGCTGGTCACTTCGTCGCTCGGCGTGAACCCGAGCGCGAAGATCACGACGACCGCCGGAGCCGCCACCAGGATCTGGTCGAGTAAGAGACCGGCGAACCGACGAACGATCGGCGCCAACGTCAAACCCGCTGGTACAGCGGGCTGGGCGACCTCGTCGCCAGCGCGGAACATCTACTCCGCGGCTTCTGCGAGCGCCTCGGCCAGGGCTGGGTGCACGAGCAGGCTCTCGACGATGTCGGTGACCTTCAAGTTGGCGGTCACAGCAAGGGCGATGACGCTGATCAATTCGGCCGCGTGGCGACCGACGATCGATCCACCCAACACCACGCCGGTGGCGGGGTCGCTGATGATCTTGACGAAGCCACGGAAATCGTTGTTGATCAGTGCTTTCGGAGTCGCACTGAATGGCACCTTCGTCACACGAATCTTTCGGCCAACAGCGAACGCGTCGACCTCGGCTAGCCCGACGTCGGCAATTTCGGGCTCGGTGAAGATCGCGCTGGCTGCCTTGTCGTAGTCAAGATGGCGGTGGGCCACTTTTTGCAGCCCCATCACATGCTCGGCAACCTTTCGGCCCTGCATCGCGGCAACGCTGCTGAGCGGTAGCTTGCCGCTGACATCGCCTGCTGCGTAGATGTGCGTCACATTGCTCTGGCAATGCCGGTTGATGGTGACGAAACCGCCGCCATCGATGTCGACACCGGCCGAAGCGAGCCCGAGACCATCGCTGTTGGGGATCGACCCGATCGCCAGGACCGCATGCGAACTGCGCACGACCCTGCCATCGTCGCAGCGCACCACCACCGAGTCGCCCTCGCGTTCGATCGAGATTGCCCGAGCACCCTTCAACAGGTGCACACCGCGTTTCAAGAAGTCGTCTTCGAGCACGGCGGCGACTTCGGGATCCTTCTGCGGAAGCACCTGCTGGCGGCTGACCACCAACGTGACCTTGGCACCGAAGCTACTGAACATGTGCACGAACTCCACGCCGGTGACACCCGAACCGATGACCGTGATGCTCTCGGGGAAGATCCTGGGCGGATAGCACTCGCGCGTGGTGAGGATTCGTTCGCCATCGGTCGTGCACCAATCGGGAATTCGGGGACGCGAACCGGTGGCGATCAACACCGCGTCGGCAGAGATCGTTCGAGTGCCTTCGGCGGTCGTGACCTCGATGTCGTGATCGCTCAGCAGCCGCGCCGTGCCGTGCAGGAGCTGCACGCCCTGGCTCTCCAACAGCCGAGTGGTGCCTTGCTGCAAGCGGGACTTGATTCCTTCGATGCGACTGGTCAACGCCTCGATGTCGACCTCGGCCTCTTGTTGCTCCAGCCCCATCCCGTGGATCCGGCGCGAGAAGCTCATCGCCCCACCGGTGGCGATCATCGTCTTGGACGGGATGCAATCCCACAAGTGCGCCGCACCGCCGATCACGTCGCGCTCGATCATGGTGACCTGCGCCCCGAGACGGGCCGAAAACGTCGCCGCGGTGTTTCCGGCCGGACCGCCGCCAATGATCACGAATCGAGTTGCCACCGGGACGAAAGGCTAGCGGCGGTCACTCCCCGGCGAGCGCCCAGCCATCGGCCGCAAACATGGCATCGCGGTTGTCACGACTGAGCGCAAACGATTCGAATCCTCCACCAACCACATTCGGGCAGTACCTCGACGGGTAGAGGTACGTGTTGCGCGGCTCGCCGACCCACTCGAAGTGCATGCCATCGGGGTTCAAGAAGTTGCCGCCCCATGCGAAGTTGTGCGCCCGGAAGATCCGCACGACACGACAGTCCATCTGCGGAACACAGCCTTGGCAGTTCGACACGGTGTTGGTGTCGAGCGCCTGCGCCCACGTGTGCCGCGACAACGAGCCCAGCTGCGTGCCGACGATGCGGCTGAACCTCGGGCCAAAGCAGCCCCCATATGTGTTGGCGTTGCCGACATCGATGGCGCCGGCAAGACCTGCGTTGACGACCGCCTGCAGCGCAGCGGCTAGATCGCCTTTCATGGCGTTGTTGCACGCCGCGTAAATGCCGGTTGGGTACGGCTCGCGAGGCGGGATGTATGCGTTACGCCAGGCATCGTCGACAAGCACCGCGCCACTGGCCGTGACGCTGTAGGCGAACTGGCCGAGCAGCTTCTTGGTCCTGGCGAGACCGATGGTGCTGTCGGGGTCAAATGGGTCCCACGATCTGCGAACCCGGATTCGCGGGTTCGTGCTGATCCCGTGCGCTGCCAGCGAGGCGTCGAGCGTGCTGCGATCGAACTGGCCGTAGATCAGCACGCTGGTCGGCAGCACCGCGCCGAGCGCATCGGCCTGAGTAGTCGACATCACGATCTCGGTGCCACCGACCTCGGCGTCGGGGGCCACCCGGCCGATCGAGAACTGCACGATCGATCCGTTGGCGGAGACCAGGTGGACCACGTCGCCGGCTTGTGCGCCACTGAAACTTGCCGAGGTCTCGCTCATCACGACCTGGCCGGCACTGATGATCTTCGACACCTCGCGACCCATCGCCGCGCCAATCGAATCGAGTGGAAGAGCCGAGACCGACGTTGGGTAGTACCACGACCCCAGCGGGCCCGGGGCCTGATGCACCACGGTGGCCCCGCGACTGACCTGGACCAGACCGATGCCGAATCCGCGACCGACAACGCCCCAAGCACCGGCGCCGACAGCTGCAGAGATGGCCGCGTCGACCACTGCCGGCTGCAAGGGGCCGAAGTTGTAGACCGAGACCAGATCGCCCAGCTGCGTGACGTTGCGGGCGGGTGCGCCACCATTGGCTGCTTCGCGGACTTCCGCTACCGGACCGGCGGCGGATCCGGGAATCGCCGCCCAGGACACCGTAGCGACAACCAGCAGTGCGGCGGTTCGTTTCATTCGAGTTCGAAGCATGTGGGGTCCCAAGCTACCAGCGGTTGTGAAACGGCTCGCGGTCACCATCGCCGAAGCGATACCGTCATGCCCTTGTGAGCCACGAAGAGACCGATGTCGAGCCAGACACCACCGGCAGCGGACTAGCGGCCGAAAAGGCCAAGCGGCTCGACAAGATCGACGCGCTACGCGATGCGGGCACCAATCCGTACCCGTACCGGTTCGACCGCACCCATTCGCTCGATCAGTTGCGTGCCCAGTTCGAAACACTGGAGGCTGGCATTGAGACCGATCAGCGAGTCAGCATCGCCGGGCGAATGATGCTTCGCCGCCAGCAGGGCAAGTTGATCTTCGCCACCATGCTCGATCGGGGCGGCGAGGTGCAGCTGTTCGTCTCGAAGGCCGTGATCGGCGACGACGGCTTCGCCGCGTTCGGCGAGTTCGATCTCGGCGACTGGCTCGGCGCGGAGGGCACGGTGATGACCACCCGCAAGGGCGAACTCAGCGTGAAGGTCGATCGGGTGGAACTGCTGGCGAAGGCTGTGCGACCGATGCCCGACAAATGGCACGGCCTCACCGACACCGACACCCGCTTCCGCCAGCGCTACGCAGATCTGATCGTCAACGAGGAGGCGCGCCAGGCTTTCCGCATCCGGCACGAGATCATCGCCAGCTTCCGTCGCACGCTGCAATCCGAAGGTTTCATCGAGGTCGAGACACCGGTCCTGCATCTCGAGGCAGGGGGCGCTCATGCTCGCCCCTTCGTAACCCACCACAACACGCTCGACATGCAGCTGTACCTGCGTATCGCACTCGAGCTGCACCTGAAGCGGCTCATCGTCGGTGGCATGGAGCGGGTGTTCGAGATCGGCCGCATCTTCCGCAACGAAGGCATCTCGACGCGTCACAACCCGGAGTTCACGATGATGGAGCTCTACCAGGCGTTTGCCGACTATTCGGAGATGATCGACATCACCGAGCGGCTCATCACCCAAGCTGCCAGCGACGCAACCGGCTCGTCGGTGGTGACCATCGGCAATGATCACGTCGATCTCGCCCAGCCATGGCGTCGCGCCAGGATGATCGATCTCACCAGTGAGGCGATCGGCACCGAGGTGCATCCGTCGATGCCCGTGGAGACGCTTCGGGCGCTCGCGGACCAGCACGGAGTCGGCCACAACCCGTCGTGGGGCAGCGGCAAGATCATCGAGGAGTTGTTCGAATCGACCGCCGAGTCGGCGCTGATGCACCCGACGTTCGTCACCGGGCATCCCGTGGA
>JANOJI010000296.1:0-3589 GCA_031408175.1 Ilumatobacteraceae bacterium | reverse complement strand
TGCAACGGTGAGCTCAACTGCTTGAGCCTGCGGCTGGCCGTCGAGCAGGAGTTGGAAGTCTTCGGGCAACAGGTGGCCGCCATTGTCGGTGCCGGGATTCTTGTACAGCGTGAGCGTCGCGTCGCAGTTCTCGTCGTCGTCGCCCTCGTCGTCGTCGTCTTCGTCGCCATCGTCCTCATGGTCGCCGTCCTCGTCGTCTTCGTCGCCATCGTTCTCATGGTCGCCGTCGCCCTCATCGTCGCCCTCATCGTCGACTGATGTCGAGGTCTCATCGTCGCCGTCGTCCTCGCCATCGTCCTCATAGTCGCCGCCTTCGTCGCCCTGGCCGGCTTGCTTGCTGGCGCTGTCATCGGATGACTGGCTCGAGGTGTACTCATCGTCGTCGCTCTCGTCGCCGTCGCTCTCGTCGTCGAGTGTCGTCGAGGTCTCATCGTCCCCGTCGTCGTCGCTCTCGTCGTCGCCGTCTTTGTCGCCATCGTCCTCATGGTCGCCGTCCTCGTCGCCGTCGTCGTCGTCATCGTCGAGTGTCGTCGAGGTCTCATCGTCCCCGTCGTCGTCATGGTCGTCGTCGCCGTCGTCGTCGTTTTTGCACTCGTCGTCGTCGTCTTTACCGTCGTCGTCGTCGTCTTTACCGTCGCCGTCCTGACCGCTGTTGTTGGTCGATCCTGTCGCGCTTGCGGTCATCAGACCGGGTGCAGACACCACCATCCCAGCCATCAGCAACAGGAACGTGGCTATCAAAGCCAGCATTCGTGTCCGCTCACTCCGTCGACTTGTCACCGAACCGTCGCCCATGACGTGCTTCATAATCGTCCTTCCAATTGCGGTTCCGGTCCAGTCGGAGTGCCCGCCTAGTGCTGGAGGAACAATAGATGAATATCACCGTCCGTGGCGATGGTTCATTCGGCCCACTCACAGTGGGCGCTCGTTCGATCACTTCGTGTGGTTGTCGTCAATCCCGTCACCCACGGTGCTTGTTCTCGCCCTCTACCAGCCAAAACACCACCGAGAACGCCCCAAGTCCATCAGGATCCAGCAGCGCATCGGCCTCGCGGGCCCGGCTGCGCATCGTCAGTGCCGCGACATCGGGACGGGCAGCGGCTGCAGCCCAGCGCCTGCGGCCCTCCTCGACGAGATCGTCGATGTTCCAGCGACGCAGGAAGTCGCCCTGTGACTCGATCACCTGCGGCGATGGCAACTGATCCAGGCAGACCTGAGCCGTGATGTCCTGCCCGCCGGGGTCGCTGAGGTAGTGCTCGCCGCGGTCGTGTGAACGATACGTGCGCAGCCACTCGCGCCACGGTCGCTCGACCAACTCGGCGGTCAGCGGCGCGCAGTAGTCGAAGACGATGACACTTCCTTGACTCAGCAATCGCCTGGCGTCGTCGACCCAGGTTGCAGCGGCATCCTGAATCGGCAACCGCGTGCCATGCGCAACCCGCCCGGGCAACCAGTCCCACGCAACATCCGGCGCCCGCGTCATCTCGACGAGGTCGGATCCACGCCCCAAGGACACCATCACCTCCCGCCAACCGCCGTCGAACACAGCGAGGCGGAACGGCATGTTGTCGAGCAGTTCGTTGGCAATGACCACCCCTGGCAGCGCCGGGCCCGAGGGCAGCGCCGGCAGCGACTGCACGGATTCGGGGTGCTGGCGCCGTTGCTGCTCCGAGACCTCGACCATCACATAGCGATCGCGCCATCGGGGCGCAGCTGCCAGCACGGCGCGCGCCAGCGTGCCGGGGCCAGCACCACACTCAACGATCGTGAAGTCGTCGGGCTCGCCGAGGCGGCTCCACTCCGAGCCGATCCACCGCGCCAGCACCGCACCGAACAATGGACCAACCTCCGCAGAGGTGATGAAATCGCCGCGCCGTCCGGCCTGGCCGCCTGACGTATAGAAGCCGCGATCGCCATAGAGCGCGATGCGCATGTACTCGTCGAAGCGGATGGCCCCGCCGGCAGCGACAATGGCCGCCTGAAGTTCGTCAGAGACCGAAGGCACCGGCAAGCTCGGTGATACCGCCGTAGCCGGTGAAGCCGGGCAACACACCGAACACCAAAGTGGCAACGCCGGTGATCGCCAACGCAGCTTTGATCGAACCTGGGATTCCCACTGGCGTGACATCGCCATCGGGCGGCGGCTTCATCCACATCTCACGCATGATGGTGACGTAGTACGCCGTGGCAATGACCGCATTGACCGCGCCGATCACCGCAATGCTGTAACCCCACCCGCTTCGAGCGGTGAGCACGGCATTGAACGCTCCGAACTTCGCATACCAGCCACCGAGCGGTGGGATGCCGGCCAGTGAGGCGAGGAACGCAGTCATCAACACCGTCAGCCCTGGCGCGTAGCCGAACAGCCCGCCAAAGCTGGCGATCTCGCCGCTGCGTGTCTTGCGGCTGACGGCGATGACCACCGCGAACGCGCCGAGGTTGGTTGCTGCGTAGATGATCAGATACACGACGATGGCTCGCAACGATGTCTCGGCCGAGCGAGTGGAGCCGGCAACGACGAGGGGCATCAGAATGAAGCCTCCCTGACTGATGCTGGAGTACGCGAGCAGGCGCACGATGTTGGTCTGACGGAGAGCCAGTACGTTGCCGACCGTCATAGTCAGCGCTGCCATCACCCAGAAGAAGGGGCGGTACACGCCGTCGGCGTCGGGGAACGCGAGATACACCAAGAGCACCAACGCCACGAAACCTGCCGCCTTCGATCCGACGCTGAGAAACGCGGTGACCGGTGTCGGAGCACCCTCATAGGTGTCAGGCGCCCAGGTGTGGAACGGCACGGCGCTGACCTTGAACGCGAAGCCGACGATGACGAACACCACGCCCATCACCTCAATGCCGCCGAGCTTGCCCTTGCCCGTGATCATTCCGCCGATCGTCGTCAGCTTGGTGCTGCCTGTCGCTCCGTACAGCAGGCTCATGCCGTACAGCATCACGGCACTGGCGAACACGCCGAGCAGGAAATACTTCACTCCGGCCTCGTTGCTCTTGCGGTCGCGCTTGCGCCACGCCGCCATCATGTAGGCAGGAATCGACAGGAACTCGAGGGCGACGAACACGCTGATGAGGTCTCGTGACGATGCCATCATCACCATGCCCAAGAGACTGCTGAGCAACATGACGTAATACTCGCCCTGGTGATAGCCGCCCTCTTCGATCTCGTTAGTCGACAGCAGCACGACGATGTAGCCGCTCAGGAGGAACAACGCTTTCAACACCAAGCTGAAGTTGTCGATCACGTACCTGTCGTCGAACATCGACCGAACATCGCCACCAATCACGCCGAGGGTGACGACAGGCAGCAATGCACCGAGCAGAACGAAGCCCGACAGCGTGGCCAAAATCCACCGCTTGCTCTCGGCGACGAACAGGTCGACCAACAACACCAGGCAGATACCTGCACCCAGCACGATCTCGGGCGCGAGCGCGTGATAGTCGACCGTTGGCGACACGAAGTCGCTTGCCCCGAGCAACGACGAGAGCATGCGTTACTTCCTGAACACCGCTGTGAGTTGGTCGACGGCCGGATCCATGACCTTGAACATCAACTGCGGGTAGACACCCAGCACCA
>JANOJI010000282.1:0-3694 GCA_031408175.1 Ilumatobacteraceae bacterium | reverse complement strand
ACAGCGACCTGGGCGTAGTCGACAGGGGCGAACCGCACCGCGGCACGACCGCCCTGACCCGCTTTCTGCTTGACCTCGATCAGGCTCAACGCGGCGTCGTCGAACACGACCACCGTCACGGGCAGCTGCAGCCGGGCCAGTGTTTCCAGTTCGGCCAGCGTCATTGCCAAACCACCATCGCCCACCATGCACACGACAGGGCGACCCGGCCTGGCCAACGCTGCCGCGATGGCAGCGGGCAGAGCGAAGCCCATCGTGGCCAGCCCGTTCGATATCAATAGTTGCAGCGGCTCGGCAGCTGGCCAAAAGGGCATGATCGCCAGGAAATGCGCTCCAGCATCGACCGTTGCGATTGCGTGTGGCGGAGCTGCGGCGGCCACCGCTGCTGCTAGTTCGAGCGGTCCGAAGTTGCCGCGGCTCGTTCCGGCCAGTGCAGCGCGTGCGTCGGCCAGGGCGCGGGATCCAGAGTCGGGGTGCCATCCGGTACAAGCGGTTGTCACGACGTGGTCGAGCATGGGTGCCAGGGAACCGATCACCTCGACAGTGAGAGGCGCGAGCGTGGCACAGGCGGGACTTTCGGAGATTGCGACCACGGGCACGTCGTACCGCCATGCCGTCGGCATCGGTTCGACCTGGTCGAAACCGATTGTCAGGATCAGGTCGGACTCGAACAGCAACGGTGCCTCGATGACGCCGCTCGTGAATAGGCCTGCGAGTTGCGGATGGCCCTCCGGAACGACCCCGATGGCCTGATACGTCGTGAGTGCTGGACAACCGAGCCGTTCGACCGCGGCGAGCACCGCACGCGTGGATCCGTTCGCCTCCAACCCCACGATCACCACTGGCTTCGCCGCGGCCCGAACCAAATCAGTTGCCTGCCGGATGACACCGTCGGTAGACCGTGCGGGTACGGAAGGCTCGGGCACGGCCATCGACTGGCCGGTCGGGTCGTAGTCGAGGTGGACTGCACCAGCAGGGCGCGCTCCGGCGAGGTCGAGCGCCGCGCGCACCGTCTCGACTGCGTGCGGCGAGTTCGCCAGTCGACCACTCCACTTGGTGACGGGCGCAAAGAGTTGCTGTTGATCGAACCGTTGATGCGCAAAGCGATCGCGCTGCTCACTGGGTACGCAGTCGGTGACGACCAGCAATGGGAACCGGTCGAGCGTGGCCTGCGCAGCACCATTCACCGCGCACGCCGCGCCTGGACCGCGAGTGGCGATGGCGAGGGCAGGCCGCCCAGAGAGCAGGCCGTAGGTAGCGGCCATGATGCACGCTGTCGTCTCGCCATGCGCAAGTACAAAGCGAAGTCCAGCATCGCCCACCGCACCGACTACTTCGAGGTTCGGTCCGCCGCCAGGAAATCCGAAGACGACGTCGGCGCCGCGGTCGCGTACGCCTTCCGCCAATGTCTTCGCCAACCCGTCACTCATGCGTCCGGACGCTATTCGACGTGATCCGTGCGCGCGATGCTTTCAGGACGAGGAGGAGTGATGAGCCAACGGCTGAAAGCAGCCACCAAGGGTTCGGACTAGAGGGACAAAGCGCCCGGTAGCACGGTCACCAGTAGTGGGCTCGACCGCCCACAGGGCGGCCACTGCGGCCGAGCAGCATCAACACGCAACCGACGATCAGCACGATCACGCCGACCGACCAGAGCAGGCCAATCTGGAGAACGAGTCCGAGGAGCAAAAGAACGAGACCGAGAAGAATCATGCCCATCAAGTACCCCTCCCGGTTGGGCTTCAAACGTTCTGGCCGGATCGCCGGGGGCCAGACCATCACGCGGGCGCTACAGGCGCGCTCGCATCGGTCAGCGGCCCCGATTGGCCGAGCAGCGCCCCACCCACTGCACACGCTCCCAATGTCGCAAGCAACGACGCCATCACCGCGGCGCCCTGCGCAGCAGTGAGCTGGTTGGTGGCGAGTCCGATCGACACCACGGCAGAGGGCACCCCGAGCTGCGCCGAACCGACCAATCCCATGGCAAACGGCAATCGCCAGACGAGCGCCGCAACGACGTGGATGGCGATGGCGACACCGGCAAGAACACCCGCCAGTACCAACGCCTGCGGTGAATGCAGGAGCGCGCCAAGATCGATCTGTGTACCGAGGTGGAGAAGAACAGCGGAATCGCGAAGCCTTCTCCGATGCCCACGAGTTGCTCCGCAACCCGGCGTGGTTCGCCCAGTACAGCGACGACGGCGCCGACGGCGAAACCGGCGATCAAGATCGAGGTACCGAATCGGTTTGCCAGCCAGGCACAAGTGAAGAGGGCGAGCAGCGAGACACGGAGATCAAGTCCCCATCCACGATCGCGAGAGAGTCCTCGCAGCTTGTGCACCCCACGACCGATCGCGCGCACCCTCCGCAAGGACGAGCATGGCCGCGCCCGCCAGCGAAGCTGAAGATCGCGCACCGGGAGATGGGTACCGACGATGAACATCAACAATGCGAAGCCGATTGCCGCGAGGCCCGTGAGCAACGGATCGGTCGGATCAACCCAACCGAAGCCGCTCGTGCCGATCACAACGCCCGCGGCGATCTCTCCAACGATTTCCGGTGGCCCGAAGTGACGCAATGACGCCAGCAACGGTCCTACAAGCCCAGCGGCCACGGCCAGGGCGAGAAGACCGAAGCTCATCGAGCCGCGGACCTCGTCCGAACCGATGGGCCAACGTCGACGACTGACATCAGTTCCAGCGAGATCCGCCGCGAACATACAAGGCGAGCGTCGCATCTCGAATTGCCTGAAACTCCTGCGATCGAGCAACCGGCGTGCGTCGAGCGAGCACTGCCTGCCACGTAGCGGCTGAGCGGCCCAAGTAGTAGGCGGGGGCGACTGTCGGACGAGTAGAGCGAGTGGATTTCATGTCTGTTCCTTTCAGAGATCTACGTGAAGTACGTCAGGAACGGTCAATCGGTTTCAAGGCTGGCTTCGAAGCCTGGTCGAACGTCTCGACGTCTTTGTACGTCTCCTGGATCACGTCCTGAGCGGGATCTGGTTCACCCTCGACCATGTGAACGGCCAACAGGTATTGCGTCATCGCATTCTCCTTGTCTCAGGACTCGGCACTCACCGGGTCTCGTTGTCCCCTACACGAACGTCTCCACCCGAAATCGACACTCCGCCGAAACCATTTCGTAGAAATCTGGCCTACGGCTGGCGGCCGACGAACGCGATCAACTTGGTCTGCTCGTCGGCGTCGTCGGGCACGGTGACTCGCGGGCCGTAGTGGCCGCTGGAGCGCAGCATCTCGTCGTACGGTTCCATGCCGGCGAACATCGCATGCACCTCGTCGACGTCGAGCGTTTCGTCGCCGCCTGTCGCTCGCGCCAGATCCCACGTGTGGATCAACACGTCGCCGAGGATGAACATCGCGATCGCGACGTCGAGCCGGTGACGCCCGGCTTTGTCGTGACTGAACTCGCTCGTAGCAGTCGCCGGGTCGTCGAGCACACCCTGGATCCCGTCGCTCAGCACCTGCCACGCAGCAGCCGGATCGTTGTCGACCGAGGGGCCCTTCGGAAGATCGACCGCCGCGCCAGAACTCATGAACGGGGGAATCCACTCGACCAGGTGGCGAACGACGTCGCGGGCGACCCATCCGTCGCAGGGCGCTGGATTGTCCCAGGCGTGCTCTGGCACGGAGGTGGCCACCCGGGTCAGTTGGGCGGCGACCCGGCGATAGCGCTG
>JANOJI010000259.1:0-21522 GCA_031408175.1 Ilumatobacteraceae bacterium | reverse complement strand
CGCAGATCAACCACCAATGAAGCAACATCGCTGCCAGACAACAGCGAAAGGTCGGCCGCGGCACACTCCGACAGCGCCATCTCCAAGGCGGTGACGAGTTGCTGGGCCATGAATTCCCAGCTATCGCCACGAACATACGTACGCAACCCCGGCGCAAAGAAATTTGAGAAAGTTCAGCGATCGCGATGACGGCGCGAACGCAATCACACAGATGGTCGGGGTGGGGAGATTTGAACTCCCGACCTCCACGTCCCGAACGTGGCACGCTAACCAAGCTGCGCTACACCCCGAAAGTGCCTGTGCAATCTATCCGACGGGGGCCGGCTCTTCCTCAGGCGATTCCTCGGCAGCCGGCGCCACAGGTGCCACAGGTGATTCGAGGATCGCACGCGCCGCCCGCTTCAGGCTGAGCGGATTCAGCGGCTTGACCAGGTAGCCATCGGCGGCGCAGCGTTTGGCGAGGTGGATGTCGGCCTGGCGATCGAGCAACATCAGGACTTTCACACGCGGCAGAGTGCCGGCACTTTCGTCGAGTCGCAGCGCCATGGTCACGGCCATGCCGCCCATCGAACCGATCTGCAGGTCGAGCACCACGAGGTCGGGCATGCGCTTTTCGACCACGTCGGACACATCGCGACCATTGCGGCACACCGTGAACGACACGTCGGGCCCGCCGAGCGCTGCAGTGATGTCGTGGAGGACGTGATCGGCGTCGGTGGCCACCAAGATGTGCACGGCGTCGACCCTACCGGCTGGCCCGCGCGGTCGCTGAACCGGTGAACAGCAACGAGCGGATCGTGTCGAGCGCTTTCAACTCGTGCACATCGCCCGGCAGCAACGGCACCCACGTCGGTTGTCGACCGGTCTCGGTCACCAGCGGCGCGATCTGGGCGTGCTCGCCCACAGCGAGCGCATGCAGCTGAGCCTGGTTGTCGTACAGGGCCGCGTCGTCGGCACGCCGTGGTCGCCTTCCAGAAGGCTCGCCGAAGTCGGGCGTTGCTCGGTTGACGATGATCGCACCGACGACCAGATCCTTCTCGACCAGTCGGTCGGCGAAGAAGCGGGCTTCATCGATGGTGTCGACGCGCGGCGAAGCAACCAGCACGAATCCGGTGGTCTCGCCGTGCAGCAACTCGATCACCTCGTCGGCGCGATTGCGGAAACCGGTCTCCATGCCGTCGAAGGCCTGGAAGAACGCGAGGGCATCGGCCAGCACTTCGCTGCCGATCACCTTGCCGATCGACCGCAGCAGCGGCTGGGCGGCGATGCTCAACACACGCAGGCCACGCCGAGTCGGCATCATCATCAGCTTGAACACCGGATGGTCGAGGAAGCGGGCCAGCGTGCGTGGCGCGTCGAGGAAGTCGAGGGCGTTGCGGGTGGGGGGCGTGTCGACGATCACCAGGTCGAACCGCTCGTCGCGATGCAGTGCGAGCAGGCGCTCGGCAGCCATGTACTCCTGCGTGCCACCCAGCGAGCCGGCGATGTTGCGGTAGAACGAGTTGGTCAGGATCCGGTTCGCCTGCTCGGGGTTGGCGGCGTTGGCGGTGACCAGCCCGTCGAACGTCGTCGCCGTGTCGAGCATCAACGCCCACAGCTCTCCGGGGCCCTCGATGCTCAGTTGAATCGGATCGTTGGTCAATCCGCCGGGAACTCCCAACGCGTCGGCGAGCCGTTTGGCGGGATCGATCGTCACGACGACACAACGTCGACCGTTGCGTGCCGCCTGCAGCCCCAGCGCTGCGGCTGTCGTGGTCTTGCCGACCCCACCGGAACCGCAGCACACCACGACATCAGCGGTCTCGATCAGCACGCCGAGCTCGCTCACGACTGGTCTCCGAAGCGTTGCGCCAGTTTCACAATCGAGTCGCGGTCGAGTGATTGCGATGCCACCACCGGGAGGCGGATCTGGTCGAGGTCCAGCATCTCACCGAGCCGCGCTACCTCCTGTCGATGCAGGGCGCGTCGCGCGTTTCGGAACTCGGCCGCGGCGCGTAACGGCGTGCCGGCTTCTGCGCGCTCGACTGGCAGATCGTCGCCGTCATCGAACGCGTTGACGACGACGGGGCCGAGTCGCAGACCGCCATCGTCGCGAAGTGCCTGAGCGGTTTCGATGACCTCGTTGACCGGCGTGGTCTCGGGCAACGTCACCAGGATCACCTGGCTGCGCGCCGGATCCGTCAACAGGTCGGCAACATCGACGGCCTGGCTGTGGATGGGACCGCCGCGCACCAACTTCAACAGGTTGGCCGGTGCCATCAGGAACGTGATGGCGTGTCCTGCAGCGGGCCCATCGACGACGATCAAGTCGTAGTTGCCGCTCTGCTCGAGCTGTTTGATCTTGCCGAGCACGACGATGTCATCGATTCCTGGCGCCGCCGTGGCGACCACTTCGATGACACCACTGGTGGCCAGGCGCTTGGCGACGCGGCCGAGCCCGTGCGTGGCGAGGTACTCCGCCAGCGCCGCAGCGGGCGTCAGTGCCAAGCAGGGGATGTCGCCGCCGACCAACGAGGCCAGCGTCGGCTTCCCGTCGAGCTCGACGACCAGCACTCGGAGGCCACTGTCGATTGCCGCTCGGGCCAAAACTGCGGTTACCGTGGTCTTCCCGACGCCCCCCTTGCCAGCAACGATGGCAACGTGGGCGTTGGTCAGGAACTGCAGCGGATTCACGCTCTTCGGAGGCACTTGTGCGCAGGCTAGCGATCACCATTCTCATCGCGCCCTTCGTCGGGTTGGCGGGTCTGTCGCTGTTGTCACCGTCAGTGCATGCATCAACACCCCCATCGGTTGCGACCGACGCATCGCAACTGGCGCCCGTCGACGTTCTGCAGGTCTCCGGGATCTTCGACAAGATCGTCGTGCGCTCCATCATCGAGGCCGTCGAGCGCGCCGAGAACAACGGTTCCGAGGCGCTGATCCTGCAACTCACCAGCCGCGGTGCCGTGGTATCCGCCGACGAAATGACCGTGCTGTTGCAACGCGTCGCCGACGCCGACGTGCCGATCGGCATCTGGGTGGGGCCGTCGCGCTCGTCGCGCGCCTACGGTTTGCCGGCGCAACTGATGGCGGTCGCCGATGTCACGGCCATGGTCGGTGGCAGCCGCATCGGCTACATCAGCACGCCGCTGACGGTCGACGGTGCACCGATCAGCTTCGGCAACGCGACAGCAGATCTGGTCGACGGTTCGATGAGCTTCAACGAGGCGCGCGCCGCCGGTGTATTGAAGCTCGACACCACCGATCAGGGCGTGCCGACCGTGCGCAACATGCTGTTGGCGATGGATGGCGCCACAGTCGACGGTCGCGAGGTCAATACCGTCGTGAAGCAACTCAACGACAAGGGCGAGGAACAAAACATCTCGACGGTGCCGGTCTTCAGCGGGCTCGGCCTGTTCGACGAGGTCATGCACACCGTCGCCAGTCCGCCGATGGCCTTCTTGCTGTTCGTCATCGGTCTAACGTTGTTGATCTTCGAGTTCTTCACCGCCGGTGTCGGCATCGGCGGCGGGGTGGGCGCGGTATGTGCGCTGCTCGGTTGCTATGGCCTCAGCGCGTTGCCGACGCGACCGGCAGCCGTCGTGGTGCTGATGTTGTCGATGCTCGCCTTTGCCATCGACGTGCAGGTCGGCATCCCGCGAACGTGGACGGGGGTTGGCATCGTGCTGTTCATCATCGGTGCGTGGTATCTGTACCGACCCGTGCCCGGCAACGATCTGCGACTGGGATGGATCACCCTGATCGTCGCCGTGGGTGGAGTGATGCTGACGTTCATCGTCGGCATGCCATCGATGGTTCGAACGCGATTCGCGACGCCGACCATCGGGCGCGAGTGGATGATCGGTCACGAGGGAACCGCGACCACGTCGATCGATCCGGAGGGTGTGGCGATGGTCAGTGGCGCCCGCTGGAGGGCGCGTACCAACAGAGCGACGCCGATCACTGCGGGCGCGGGGTTGAAGGTCGTCGCGATCGACGGTGTCACGTTGGAGGTCGAGCCGGAAGAAGGCGCCGCACGTGACTACCGCGAGCGGCGAGCCAAACAGTAAGAGTTCGTGACTCGTGATCGTCGTCAACCAACGCACCTGGGTGCAGGACCGACCAGCGGCCTACAGCATGGCAGGCGAGGGAATGCCGGTCGTGCTGCTGCATGGATGGGCGTTGGCACAACACACCTACCGCAAGGTGATCGAGGCGATCGCCGATCAGGGGTGCATGGTGATCGCCCCATCGATGCCCGGATTCGGTGGAAGTGGCGATCTGAAGGGCGAGGCGTTCTCGATGAGCGGCTACGCGAAGTGGGTCGCCGACCTGCTCGACGCGTTGGAGATCGAAGAACCTGCAGTACTGGTCGGCCATTCGTTCGGCGGCGGAGTGGCGATCAAGCTGGCCCACGACATGCCGGCGCGGGTGCGTTCGCTGGTGCTGGTCAATTCGATCGGCGGGTCGGCATGGCGCAATGGGCGTACGTTGCGCAGCATCGGTGAACGGCCATTGTGGGACTGGGGGTTGCATTTCCCCAGCGACGTGTGGCCCGTGCGTCAAGCAACGCGCGTGCTACCAGTGGTGTTCGAGGACCTGGTTCCCAATCTGGTGCGCAACCCGCGCGCGATCATCCGCGTCGCCAATCTGGCCCGGCGTGCTGACCTTCGCGCCGAACTCGAGCGGCTCCGCGATCGCGGTTTGCCGATCACGATCCTGTGGGGCACCCGCGATGGCATCATCCCGCGCGAGTCGTTCGAGGCACTGTGTGTTGCCTCGGGTGTCGAGGGCACGGTTGTCGAGGGATCGCACAGTTGGTTGCTCGCCGACCCGCAGCACTTCGGTGAGGTGATCACCAACGATGTGCGCGTTGCGCAGGCTGCACGCGATCTCGAACGCAGTCTCGATCACACCAAGCAACGCGGCCTCAGGCGGGTGCCGAGTCTGCGCCGCCGGAAGGCAACCGCGGACCCGCCACGCGAAGGTCGCCGCGCCGCCGAGTGATGCCGCGCCCATCCAACTCGTTGACCAAGGGCAGCGCATACTTGCGCGAGACGCCGAGGTCGTCGCGCAGTTGCGACACGGTGAATCCGTCTGGGTACGTCCTCAACAGGCGCGCTGCCGCGGAGGCGACGGTGTTGATAGTGGTCGGGTGAAAGAAGATGCCGTCGCGTTCGACGATCAACTTGCGTCGCACGAGCTCGCGCAGTTCCCCTTTGTCGACGCCGACCGGGTCCGGCGGTGTGACGCCTGCCGCCAGTAAGGCAGTGACGAACGGGTGGTCGAGGAGCGGATCACGGGCCTCGGATCGGCGGGCCCTGCCGGCCTCGATCACGATGCCGTCGATGGTGTTCACGACGGCACGTCGGCGGTCGTCGAGCTCGGCGATGTCGAGCCCGAGTTCGCCAGCGGCCTCGATGCGTGCCGTGACGTCGAGCTGCGCTGCGTGGAGCCACCGTGGTGAGACCACGGCCTGTCCGAGCGTGGGTTCGCGCCGCTCGCCGGTGAGCGCCTCGAGGTCGTCAATCGTCACCCAGCCGCGTTCGGCGATCAGGCGATCGATCGACCGGTCAGGCGTTGCCTTCGAGGCCGGCAGCACCGGCGCGACATCGAGTACTTCGCCGCCGCCGACGGTCTCGTCGCGGCCCGATTCGCGCAACACGTATCGATCGCCGAGCACCAACGGAAGCGAGGTGGCGAGGTGCAATCGAACCAGCCCATTGCCACCCGCTGGGATGGCGTCGTGGCCGAGCACGCGTAGCTTCACCGGGAACTCGCCTGAGCCGATGTACGCGAGGTAGGCGCCGCGGCGCGTCACCTGGTGGTGCAGATCCGGTAGCACATGCAGCGAGGCGTCGAACCGTTGTGTTGGCCGCCACTGCTCGACCAGAGTCACCGCATCGCCGCGCCGCAGTTGGGTGTGGTCGATGCCGACGAGGTTGAGCGCGACACGATTGCCAGGCCCGATCGAGGTGTGGGCGTCGCCATGCGATTGAACGGCGCGGATGCGAACGGCGCGTTCGTTGACGTGTACCGCCTGATCAACTCGCAGTGAGCCACCGGTCAGCGTGCCGGTGACCACCGTGCCACTGCCCTTGGCCGCGAAGACACGATCCACCCACAGTCGCGGGCGGCCCTTGTCGCGCGCAGCGGGTGTCTGATCCACCAATGCGTCCAACGCGGCGCGCACATCGTCGAGACCGGCGCGGGTGGTCGCGCTGAACGGCACGATCGCCGCGTCGGCCAGGAAGGTTCCGGCGAGTCGATCTCGGATCTCCAGCTCCTGCAACTGGCGCCACTCGTCGTCGACCATGTCGACCTTGGTGAGCGCGATCATCCCATGACCGAGCCCGATCAGTTCGAGGATGCGTAGATGCTCTTCGCTCTGCGGTTTCCACCCTTCGGTGGCGGCTACCACGAACAGGCACGCATCGATCCCGCCCACGCCGGCCAGCATGTTGCCGATGAATCGCACGTGTCCGGGAACGTCGATGAAGCTGATACCAGCTCCGCTGGGAAGGATCGCGTGGGCGAAGCCGAGGTCGATGGTGAGCCCGCGCGTTCGTTCCTCTGCGAGTCGGTCTGGGTTGGTGCCGGTCAGCGCCTCGACGAGCGACGACTTGCCGTGATCGACATGACCGGCCGTCGCGACTACGCGCATCGCCGCAGGGCCGCTGCCACAGCACCGTCGCTGCCTGGTTCGACGGTGCGCAAGTCGAGCAACGTCGACCCGTCGCGCGTGCGGGCGACGACCGGCGGGACGCACGATCGCAGCACTGCGAGTTGATCACCCGCAATGCGAATACCGATCGACGGGATCGTCGTACCGGGCGCCGAGCCGGCACCGGGCACCGCCTCGGTGGCCTCGATCACACCAACTCCGGCGGCGGCGATGATCTCGCCCGCCCTGGTGAGCAGGTCGTCGGTGGTCGCAGCAACCATCGCCCAGAACGGGATGTCGGTAGCCGCCGTCCTGTCGAGGTAGGCCAGCGTGGTGCGCTGCATCGCCGCCATCACGTGGGTGCCCGGCCGCAGCGCACGGGCCAACGGGTGCTGCTCGCACATGGCGACCAGATCGTGTCGGCCGGCGATGATGCCCGCCTGCGGGCCACCGAACAGCTTGTCGCCGCTGAATGTCACCAGGGCTGCACCGTCGTCGAGCGATTGCCGAGCCGCGGGCTCGCCGTGCAACCAGGCAGGGGGAGGGCCGGCGAGCCAGGGGCAGCTGGCGTCGATCAGCCCGCTGCCGATGTCGGCAATCACCGGCACGTCGAGTGTGGCCAACTCGGCGACAGACGTGGCCTCCACGAATCCTTCGACTCGGTAGTTGCTGGGGTGCACCTTCAAGATGGCGGCCACGTCGGCGTTCTTGCGGCCGAGCGCCTTGCGGTAGTCGGCCAACCGTGTGCGATTGGTGGTTCCAACATCGACCAGGTGCGCGCCTGACTGCTCCATCACATCGGGGATGCGAAAGCCCCCACCGATCTCCACGCTTTCTCCACGGCTGACCACGACCTGGCGGTCGCGGGCGATGGCGGCGAGCACGAGCAACACGGCCGAGGCGTTGTTGTTGACCACCATCGCCGCCTCCGCACCACACAGCATCGCCAGCAACGTGCCGACTGCGTGCTGACGCGAGCCGCGCCCGCCCGTGCGTAGATCGAACTCGATGTTCATCGCCGTCGGCGGATGCACGATGTGCAGCGGTGCTCGCCCCAGGCTGGTGTGCAGCAATACGCCGGTCGCATTGATCACCGGACCGAGCAGTGAGTGGGCAAAGAGGTTGGCGCGTGTGAGCGCGGCGTGATGTTCGAAGCTCGCCGGTCCCTCGGCGACAGCCTGGCGAGCAAGCTCGACGCACACCGCATGGGGCAGACCGCTGTCGGCCATCAGTCGCGCCAGCGCGTCGATGCTGGGCGGACGCGGCGGTGTCGAAACCATTGCCGGAGCGTAGCCAGCCATCACTTCGGTGTGGCAGAGTCGCATGTTGTGCTCTCCGTGCCGATCGTTCGACTCGACCCCGATCTTCCCCTTCCCTCGTACGCCCACCCTGGCGATGCAGGCCTCGATGTGCGCGCACGCGAGCACGGAGTTGTCGCTCCGAACGGGGGCCGATTGTTGATGCCGACCGGAATTGCCATTGCCATCCCCCGTGGCTATGCGGGATTCGTGCTGCCACGCAGCGGCAATGCGTTGAAACACGGCCTGACCATGGCCAACACGCCCGGGCTGATCGATGCCGCGTATCGCGGTGAGCTCAAGTTGGTGCTGCTGAACACCGACCCGCACGAGCCGTTCATCGTCAACCGCGGCGACCGACTTGCACAACTGGTGATTCAACGCGTCGAGGAGGTCGAGTGGGATGTAGTCGACTCGCTCGACGGCGACGATCGCGGCGGCGGCTTCGGTCACACCGGCAGCCAGTAGCTGTCGGGCGTGATGGTCAGCGCCAGGCGAAGACGGGTTGTTCGAACTCGTTGACCCTCGCGCCGGCTTTGCCGTCGATCGCGACCCAGCGGAACTGCAGCAGCACGGCCCCGGTGGGGGCGTGGATGAGGTCACGGCCAATCGGCAGTTGCACGACAGGACGATCGCTCTCGGGGATGGAGACGAAGCGGGGCGAGTCCGGACGACAGAGCTCGTGCAGACCGATGCGAAGCACGTGGGCGACCTCGCGTGGATCCGGTTGCAGCACGACGTCGGGTCCGCCCCAGATCACGATCGGCGTGATCACGAAGCCCGATCTCGTTGGGTAGTCGTCGAGCACACCGAGCACCTGCGAGGGGTCGACCGTGATCCCAAGCTCCTCTTCGACCTCTCGAAGCGCGGCAGCCTCGACCGTTTCGCCTTCGTCGATCTTCCCGCCCGGAAGCGCCCATTGTCCGGCGTGGCGATTCATCTTCACGGCCCGACGACACAGCAAGAACGCAGCCCCGCCGGCGACGCCTTCGATTCGACCGTCGAAGCCGGTGATGTCACCCGGGACATCGGCCATTTCCTCCGCAGAGAACTGGTGCGAGTCGACCGACTCCACGTCGCTGTCGACCACAACAACGGCCACCGCGGCGCGGCGTCGCTCGTCGGGAGGAATCGCCGCGACGGGATGGTTGGCGAGGTTGGCCGTCAACGCGTCGCGTAGAGCTGGGCCGTACTCGATCATCTAGCGAGGTGCTGCACCGGCCGGTTGGACCTGGCTCACCCGGTGCAGGAACTCCTTCAAGATCTTGTTGAAGGTACTGGCGTGCTCGACCATGAAGCCATGGGCGGCGCCCGAGATCACGACCATCTCTGCGCCAGGGATGCGCTCGGCAATCTCTTCGCTGTCGCCGCGAGGGGTCAGGATGTCTTGGTTGCCGACGACCACGAGCGTCGGCACATGGACCTTGTGCAGTTCGTCGGCGAGGTCGTCGGCGGCCGCCAGGATTGCCCGCACCTGGGCCACGAACGAATGCGTCGGCCGCCCCATTGCCAGCGGTCCCAGCCACCCGAAGGTGGGCACGAGGCGGCGGAACGAGCGGGGCGCCATGACCCATCGGGCAGCCTCGCCCGTCATCGCGCCCATGCCGCGCTCGTGTGCGGTCTGCATCCATCGTTCGAGCAGCTCGCGTCGCCACGGCTGGTTGCGACAGGCGGTACACGCCAGCGTCAGTGACAGCACCCTGGTCGGGTGCCGTATGCACATCACCTGGCTGATGGCGCCTCCCATCGATGCCCCGACAACATGCGCTGCTTCGACGCCGACGTGATCGAGTACTGCCACAGCATCGTCGGCCATCTGCTCGATCGAGTAGGTGCCGAACGGCTTGTCGCTGCGGCCCGCACCGCGATTGTCGAAGGCGATGACTCGGTAGTGACGCGCCAGCCCGAAGCGCTGCATGTCCCAGCCGTGCTTGTCGGCACCGAGGCCCTGAATCATCAGCACAGCAGGCGACTCGCGGCGACCGAACGCCTCGTAGTGGATTCGAGCACCGTCGCTCGCGCGTGCGTATGTCATCAGCCCTCCGCCAGGAAGTCAATCGGTGCCACACCGGTGTGCAGTCCGCCGAGACCGTCGATCAATCGCTGGATGTGACGTTGCGTCAGTTCGGCCAGTTCGAGTTCGGCGAGCGGACCGCGCCGCTTCCGCCGAGGCCGAACCACGGGGCCAACCTCGACTCGAGCCGTACGACCGAACGGCGTACTGATCGAGGCAACCGGATACACCGCCGCGCCACTGCTGACAGCGGCGGCAACCAACTTGGGATCGACAGGACCGGCGTGACGCGGATCGCGAGTGCCCTTGGCCGAGACGACCACCAACTCGCCGGCGCGCAACGCGCCGCTGATCTCTTCGGGCTTGTTCAGCAACCCGCCGAGTCGTTGCAGCAACGGCCCGAGCGGGGCGATGTCGGGGCGACCGCCGAAACGCACCGGGCGACCGATGGTCTGGCTCAACGCCCACGCCGCGTAGATCGTGCTGAGCGAGAAGAACCGCGAGTTGGTCACGAGCAATGCCCCATCGCGCTTGGGTAGGTGGTGCACACCGCCGACGCTGACGTCCCACCGCAACGTGGCCGCAGGCGTGAGCAGTTCGATGAGGTGGGCATCGCGGCCCCACTCGTCGACCGAGTCGGCCGGATACCACGATCGCGGAAGGCGGATGACCGGATTCATGGTCAGGCTGCCTGACTTGCCGGAATGCGTACGATCGCTTCCCATTCGAACAATCGATCGATCACATCCTGGGTGCTGACACGCGGCGTGATGCCGAGAGCAGACGTCAGTCTGGCGCCGTCGGCGAGGCGGCCACGATGGATCAACTCCATGACATGCTCTGGCAGCGGTGCACCGAGCAGGTGGCTGAGGTGGCGTACCAGCCGCCACTCGGGCCCGACCAGCGGCAACGGAAGGCGGCGGCCACGGCGGATGGCCTGCATGGTGGTGATTGCTCCCGGAGCTACGACATTGAGGGGACCCTGCGGGCGTTGCTCGGCGGCGGCGACAAACGCTCGTGCCGCGTCGGAATCGAGGATCACGGCGAAGGGCGAATCGGCCAGCACGCTGAAGGGCACGACCGGCTGCCGAAGGCTGCGACCGAGCGGGCTTGGTACGTGGGGCCCGAGCACTGGAGCCAGGCGCAGGGCACTGACAGGAACGCCGATCCGAGCTCCGACGCTGTGGGCGGTCGCTTCGATGTCGGCGACCATGCGGCCATACTCGCTGGTCGGGTGCGTCGGCGCGTCTTCGTCGGGTCGTGTGAGGGATCCGCGGCCGCGGCCGTAGATCTCAATCCCGCTGCGCACGACGATGGCCGCAAGAGATCGGCTCTCGGCCGCCGCGGAAATGATCGACGTGGCGGCTTCACAGGTGAGCCGCTTGGCGCGCGTGGTGCCTGCTCGGGCGTCGGGCTCCCACACGGCAAGGTGAACCAGCACATGCGGGTCGAAAGCGGTGACCACATCGACGATCCGGGGGCGGTCGCTCGGATCGATCAGATGAAACTCACTGCGGCGTAACCGGCGGCGTGGAGGATCGACGTCGATGCCAAGGATCGAGCCCACCCAGGGCTCGGCTTCGAGCAGTGACGCGACGAGTGAACCGAGTTCTCCGCCCATCCCGCTGACGAGCACTCGTTGCCCGCGCATGTTCAGAACGCTATCGGGTCGAAGGTCCCTCAAGTGCGTTGTCGGGTATGCCGATACCTCTGGTAGCGAAGGGAGTAGCGGATGCGACACGTATCCGAACAGCACAACGGGGCAGGGGCGCGCAAAGCGTCGACCCGCAGCCGCTGGATCTTCGCGACGGTGATGTTTGCAATCGGCGTCGTCCCGGTGACCGAGATTGCCATGGCCGCGGGGGCTTCCAGTGCCGCGGCGTGCCCTGGTGCGACCTACTCGGTGGTCAGCGGCGACTCGTGGAGCCGGATCGCATCGCGCGCCAAGGTCACGATGTCCTCGCTGATGAATGCCAATGCGGCGACAGCCGCGACCGTGATCCATCCCGGGCAAACCCTGTGCCTGCCAAGCGGAACGCCCGCGGCGACGACGGCAACGACGGCGACGACGGCAACGACGGCAACGACGGCAACGACGGCAACGACGGCAACGACGGTGCCCACGACGACCGCAACGACCCCGACCGCAGCTCCCTCGGCCAACACCTCCGTATCGATGCCGGCGTTTCCGGTGCAGGGACCCTGTTCATTCGTCGACACGTACGGCGCACCGCGGGGCACTGTTCGGGGCCACGAAGGCGTCGACATCATTGCCAAGTCCGGTCAGTGGGTCTACGCCGTGATCGACGGCACGCTCACCAAGCAGTACCGCAACGCCCCAGGCTCGTTGTCGGGGAACGGATGGCGCTTGACCGCTGCCGGCGGTACCTACTTCTTCTACGCCCATCTCAGCCATTCGCTCCGGGGCTGTCGGTCGGATCCGCGGTCAAGGCCGGTCAGATCATCGGGCAGATCGGTATGACCGGCAATGCTCCGGTCCCGCATCTGCACTTCGAAATTCACCCTGGGGGCGGCGCCTCGATCAACCCGACGGCTACTGTGAAAGCTGTCGATGGCTGCAAGGTCACCGCAGTGCCACCGCAGCCCAACGGAGTTGTGCCGGCGGCGCCGATCACAACGGTGCCTGTGGTCGTCGCGCCGGCTCCCACGGTTGCGGAGCCGACCACCACTACCACCACGGTGTACGTACCGCCGCCCGTGCATCGTCGTGACGTCGTGATTGTCAGCGGGCCCACCCCGCGACAGATCACTCCGCCACGTAGCGGCGGCTAGCCAAAGCCCCGTGAGTCTTGCTTGAGGGCAGTGTCCACCGACAACGCAGCCGCAACAACCAGCGAGTTCAGCGGCTGTGGGATCTGGGTGTGGATCTGCACCACGTAGTTGTCGGCGGTGGTGAAGATCGTCTTGGCCACGCCTTCGAACGTCTTGGTGATGCGGGCCACTTCGACACCGGTGTGGTCTTCGATCCGGAAGTTCCAGGCGCGCCAGTTCTCAGCTTTGATCGCGCCGTAGGTCTGGCCACCGGCCTGCAAGCTGAAGTGGATCTTCCCGAACATGTTGTCTTGCACGATGCGCCCGACCTCTTGGTCGTTGCCATCGCTGATGATGACCGTGCTCTTCATCACCTTTGCGGGTCGAGTGATCTTCAGCAGCACACGTCCGGCAGAGTCGGCGATCTCCAGCTTGTGGGTCATGAACTGATCGAAGCTTGTCAACAACCGAACGGCCTTCTTCGCCGCGCTTTGTCCGACCTGGTTGACCGAGGCGATCTGCTGGCCACTCTGGTTGAACACGCTGTACTGGTTGTTCAGTTCGATCAACTTGGCCTTCTGGTTGACCACCAGGATCGGCTCCGTGAAGATCGTCCCTCCACCAACGAAGGCGGCGTCGCCGACGTTGGCGCTGCGGTGTCGTGCCTCGCCGTGCAACTGCTGTTGGATCTTCGCCGGGTCGCCTTCGTTGCCGATCGTCAAGGCCGAATCGACCCTGTCGAGGCCCCGCTTCTGCAGTGCATCGGTGGCTTGCACACCGTTGTCGCTGACATGATCGGTCCATACCTTGCCGTCCCAATATCGCAGTTGATGGCGGCCCATCGGGTCCGGATGCCAGCTGGCGGGGTTGTCGCTCATGCGCGCCAGCATACGTGTCCGGGCGCGGTTGCCTACCGGAGCTCGTGCACCATCAGGATCACTTCGCGGGCGAACGGATCGAGTTGCCGACCGGCGATTCGTTCGGTGATCGCAATGGCCTGCGACGGGTCGTCGACCAGACCGCTCCAGCGGATGTAGCCACCCATGATGCCGATCAGGCGATCGTCGACGGGCTCGTTGTGAACGATGACCTTGGTGCTGCCCTCCAGGAGTGCGCCGAGCTCGACGTAGAAGTTACGCAGCCATTGCCCGAGATCGTCGATGCCGGTGAACGGCCGATGCAGGTACGGAAGGGCCAGTTCGTCGTAGTTGTGGAGGTTGTGCGGAGCCGGGATGATGCTGATCAGGCACCCAAAACCGTTTTCGCGCAACCAGATGATCTCTTCTTGGCGGCGGACGCGCCGATGGTTGTCGCCATAGCCGCCAGGACGCTCGCAGACGGCGAGCTTGTCCTTCATGATCCAGGTGAAGTTGCGGGGGGTAATGCCCAATGCCCACTTGCCCCGAAGCCGCGGTGGCATCAGCAGTGTCCTCCATCGAGCGCAAACATTCGGATTGCGAGGCTATCTGCTCGGCGCCGTCGTTGGTTGGCCGAGCAGCTGTAATCGTTGCCGCGATCGTTCGACACGTCGCCCCGAACCGATGTCGCAACCGCTGGCCTGCCCGCTGGCGACACGCAGCACGCGCTCGACGGTCGCCGCGTCAGGCGGATGGTCGGTTGTGAGCCATCGCCGCACAGCGCGCCTAGCCAGCTGAACCGGCGCCGCGGTCAACCGTTTGGCATCTGTGGGATCGATCGATTCGGCCAGCTGGTCGAGCAGGTCACAGTCGTCGCGCAGCAGCCCGGATTGGCGGGTCAGCACGGGCACGAGGTCGCGAACGGCCATCTCGTTCATCAGCGGCAGCAGTTCGTGCCGAACGCGATTGCGAAGGAATGCCGGGTCGCGGTTGGTGGGGTCGTCGATCGCCTTGATTCCCACCGCGTGACAGAACCGTGCGGTGGTGGCACGTCGAAGGGCGAGGATCGGTCGTCGAGGTCCTGGCCGCATCGCGGCCAGCCCGGTGCTGGATGCGCCGCGCATCAGGTTGAGCAGCATCGTTTCTGCCTGGTCATCGGCGGTGTGGCCGGTCATGACGTCGTCGGGCAGCACTGCGTAGCGTGCTTCACGGGCTCTGGCTTCGAGATTCGGCCCACCTGGAACCTCGATGGTCTCGGCGCGAAACGCTGCCCCGAAACGTTCGGCGACCGCTGCCACGACCTCGGCCTCCGCCTCGGACCCGGACCGGAGGCCGTGGTCGACGTGCACTGCAGTGACCGTGCAACCAGCGGCGACGGCCAACACCATCAGCGTCATCGAATCGGCGCCCCCCGAGACGGCGCAGGTGACCGTGGTGCCCGATGGCGGGAACGTGCACTTGGCGAGCAGGTTCAGCGTGGCCGGCTCGGTCTCAACCAACGAGTGCTCCGACGCGATCGAGCCACAGCTGAGGGCTGCGGATCTCTTCCAACGACGGCAGGTTGGCTGGGGCTCTCCAGCAGACGTCGATGGCACGCGGTCCACCGTCGACCTCGATCGCGGCGATGAACCGCTCGCCCGCAACGTACTGGTTGAGCTTGCCCTCGATCCCTGTGAGCCTGAGCGTCAGCCTGGTGAGCGGGTTGGATCGTCGTCGTCGGGCTTGCAGCACCGCGCCGAAGCGCGTTGCCGATGGAATCAGATCGCCGACGGCGCGGCTCATGGTCACGTCACCATGGCCCTCCAGCAGTGACATCAAGCCGGCGATGTGCTGGATCACCCCGCGTTGCTCGGGCGAGGCGATCAGGCCGAAGACGCCGCTGTCGCGGACGTGCTGCCGGGCGCGGTCGCGGTCACTGAAGGCCTCGCGTACTGCCTCGGCAATCCGGCGTGGATCGGGATTGGCCATTCGCACGCTGGTGTTGACCAGCTCGGTGAAGTGCTCGCGCATCCACGGCACGCCGGTGAACTGGGCGCGATGGGTCAACTCGTGCAGCAGCACCCAGGTACGGAACTCCGCCGGATCGAAGCCGAAGCGCCGCTCCATCGCGGCCAGGTTCGGGCCAACCATGTACACCGCGTCGTCGACGTCATCGCGACCCAAGAGCAGGTCGTACTGCCCGAGCACCCGACTGCTCATCCATCCCAGAAGCGCGCCCAACTCGGCACCGACCAACTGGCCGCTGATCCTTGCTGCCATCCCTTTCATCGGCATCTTCTCCGACCACTGCTCGACCAGCGGTGCCAGCAGATGCTGGAACGAGGAGATGTTGGCCCTGATCCAGGTCGGCCGGTCGATGACCTCGACAACAGCCTGGCCCGACATCGAGCGCAGCCCGGTGGTGGCTTCGATCTGATCCTCCAGCCGCGGGATCATCTGTGACAGGTTGGCGGTTCTGGTCGCGCGATCGCCGGCGATCGACTCGAGGTCCGCGTGGCGACCCGAGATGCGGATGGCGATCTGCTCGGCGCGGCGCCAGTCGATGGGCGACTCAGCGGCAGCCACGGAGCGCCCGATTATTCTTCGCTCTGTCGCTTCGAGGGGAACTGCGGGGCACTGACCTTCTTGAGATACCCACCGATCAGGCCGACGACCGCCAGGATCGAAACCGCGAGCAGAATGACGCCGAGCCAGAAGTGAAAGATGACCGCTGTCATGCCGGCCAGCGTAGCCAGCACCCGGCGAGATCGTGAACTTGTCCTGGCCTCAGCCGATACGGCCGTCGCCGTCAAAATCCTCGTTGAAGCATTGCTCGATCCGCGACAGCAGGCCAGGAGGCATCTCGTCGTTGCGGCACTTCGCGGCGATCACCGTACGCAGCTCGGCGTGAAAGTCGAAGGCCTGCAGACAGTCGGTGCAGCCGCCGAGATGGGCATGGATGGCCTGATGACTGTCTTTCGACAGCGCTCCGTCCAGAAAGGCCTCGAGTTCGCGGATCGTCTCGTTGCAGTTAGCCATTGGTCGGTTCTTTCACCTCGTCGTCAACGGAAATCATGCCGCGCTGCTCGGCAAAGTCGTACAACTTCTTGTGCATCGCTTTTCTTCCCCGATGCAGCCGTGACATCACCGTGCCGATGGGCACGTCGGTCATCTCGGCGATCTCCTTGTAGGAAAATCCTTCCACGTCGGCCAGCAACACGGGTATGCGAAACGTCTCGGGAAGCTCCTCGAGAGCGGCTTTCACCTCGTCGTCGGTGAACAGCTCGAGCAGCGTGTCTTCGGCGCTGCGGCTCAGTGCGCCGAGGTTGCCGACGCGTCGATACAGATAAAGGTCCTCGACGTCGTCTAGGTCGGTTTCGATTGGTCTGCGCTGCTTGGCGCGGTAGGTGTTGATGTACTGGTTGGTCATGATCCGAAACAGCCAGGCGCGCAGGTTGGTGCCTTCTTCGAATCCTGCGTAGCTGCGGAAACCGCGTAGGTATGTCTCCTGCACGAGGTCTTCCGCGTCGGACGAGTTGCGGGTCATTCGCAGAGCGGCGCTGTACAACTGCGGTGCGAATTGCATCGCCTGCTGCGTGAACTCAGTCCGATCTGCCACGTCGTCGACCCTAGCCGCAGGTACCCGCGCGACCCACCCCGCCCCCTCAGCCAGCCCAGCCAGCCCAGCCAGTTGTCGCGCTGCGACCGTCATGGCGACGGTCAGCGTGTGACAACCCCCGATGTGTGAAGCGTGGCGAGGACATAGCCGGGCGACGACAACACATCGACAGTCGTGAACTCGAGCATGATCTTGCCCAGTTGCTGCAACGCGTTGCGGCGACGGGCGTCCTTTTGGCGATCGCGATCCGAAGTGTGACCGAGGCGACCAGTGACCTCAACGACCACATTGGTGTCATGGAATTCGAAGTCGACCCGCATGACCCGACCGTTCGCCGCGTAGACGACCTGGCACGTCGGCGTCGGCAGGCGGGCAGTGCGCATCAACCGAAGGAATCGCCGCTCGAGAAAGGATTCGCCACCACTATCCAGAAGGATTTCTCGCAGAAGGCCAATCCCCGGCCGACCCGGCGCGAGTTCAGTCATTCGCTTCGTCAGCCTGAGGATTGACGTCAGCCGTAGACGAACGGCGGAATCGATCGCGTTCTCGATCGACTCGGCTGGATAGCGAGCTCCAGCAAGGTCGATGATCGTGCGCGTCGCCGACGTTGTACGCACACCGTCGTGCGAGAGTAGATCACCAGCGTGCCATTGCTTCGTGGTGTGCAGCTGCACGGTTGGGTCCAACGACCTGCGGCTGCGGGGCACCACGAACTCGACTCGCTCGCGGGTGAAACCGTGCAATCCCCACCACTGCGCCGACGCCGGTCCGTACAGGGCTGCGTCTCGGCCCAGCGACATCGCGGCCGCGCGCACCCGTATGTCCCATGTCAATGGAGTCGCGCGATGCCGGAACACGCGTTCAGCAGTAGGTAGCCAGAGACCACTCTCCAGCCGATCGCACCACTGCTGTGAACTGAGTCCGCAAGCGGCTACGTCGTCGCGGCTGACGAGGTGATGCTGTGCTCGGGCGAGATCAATCAGGTCGAGATCCTTGGTCACACCTACAAGGAGGCGCGCCGAGATCACCCATGCGGAAAGGTTGAGGCACCGTCCCAGTTGTCGCGGTGAGACCGTCATAGCGACGGTCAGCGTGTGACACCGGACTTAGACGGGCGAGTCGGCGCGCTGCCCGACGAACTCGTCGACTGCCGTCACGAACCGTTCGAGCATGTCGGCCAGCATCGGTCGCTCCTCTGGGGTGAACGCGCCGAGCATGTGGGTCATCAGCAGGCCGCGCCTGACGTTGACGTCGGCGTGTCGCGACCGACCGGCGTCGGTGATCTCGACCATCACAACTCGTCCGTCGCCGTCGTTTGTCGTGCGCAGAGCGAGGCCTGAACTCACCAGGCGTTGCACTGCCCGAGTGGCCGTCGATGGATCGATGCGCAATGCCTCGGCAAGGTCGCTCATTCGCCACGACGGCTGGCGGGCGAGCAGGTCGAGCGAGTCCATTTGGCCCTGCTCGAGCGCTTCATCTCCAGTGCCGAGCAGGTAGTCGCGCAACGAACCCATCGCCGCGCCACGCCGGATCTGCACCCATGATGCACCAATGCGTACGGCCAGTTCGTACATCTCGCGCTGGTGCAGATCGACCGATGACTCCATGAGGACAGCAAGGGTAAAGCCTCGGGAATTCACGCTGGGAGTCGGAATGACGGGACTGCGACCTCGGAGCGCGATCGACTGAGCAACATCTCTCTGTCATGATGGGGATCCGACGGGAGGCCGCATGCCGGAAGAGTTCCAGGGAGATCTAGCGGGAGCCCTGTTCTGGGGTGCCGATCTCAGCGACGCCCGATTCCGCGACGTCAACCTCACAAACACGACGATCAGTCACGCCTGGCTCGTCAACGTCGACATCGACGCGCTGATCGACAGGGTTGTCATCAACGGTGTCGACGTCACGGCATACGTGAACGAGCGCGACCCGTGGTACCCGCTGCGCGCGATGATCCGTCCGGTGAACCCGGAGGGCATGCGTGCAGCGTGGACGGCCCTCGAAGACGAGTGGGCGAAGACCATCGCCATGGCGAGAGCTCTCGCCGAAGACGCGCTGCACGAGTCGGTCAACGAGGAGTGGTCCTTCGTCCAGACGCTGCGACATCTCGTCTTCGCGATGGACAAGTGGTTCACGGCGCCGATCCTCGGTGAGCCCTTCCACCCGATCGGGTTGCCGAACGGCGGCTCCGTCGCCTTCCCGTGGCCAGGCCTCGACTCCCACCTGGCGCCAACTGTCTCGGACGTTCTCGTCGTGCGCGCGGATCGGGCCACGCGCCTTCGCGACTATCTCGAATCGGTTGCGACGACCGACTTCACACGACCCATCGACGTGCTCGAGAACGGCACGAACCCATTGCACGAGTGCATCTACACCGTCTTTGAGGAAGAGTTCTGGCACAACCGGTATGCGCAGCGCGACCTCGCGCAGCTGGAAGCGACACGCGCCAGTGATTCGTCGTCTGTGTCACCCCTTGAAATCGCCCAGGTCGCTCGGTGAGCTGACACAGACGATCGAGTACGTCAACCAGCGTGGGAATCATGCAGCTGGCGGAATGTCTGACCATCCCTTGATGAGGCTGGCGTAGGCCTGCTTCGCCTCGGGCGAACGCAGGTGAAAGCCGTCGCTGGACATGCCGGAGATCTCTGGAACGAAGTCGGCCCAGTATCCGACCCTGACATTCGGGTACTTGGCCGGCAGGCCGAGGATGCGGCTGTTGTTGCCCTCGATCCACACGCGGTCGGCGCGGACGGTGAGGAACCACACCGACTTCACCTCCTCCTCGGGCAGATTCGCCATAATGGCCGCGAACGTGTCGTCGGAGACCTCGCCATTGGTGCCGATGTGGATCACCACGACGTTGCCGATCCGTCCAGCGGCACGAAGTTGACCGACAACCTCGGCCAAGTCTTTGCCCTGTCGGTTTTCGGCGGCGTCGACGACGAATCCCACCGCCTCGAGCTCTGACTTGGCGCCCAGCATCACCGATTCGCCGATCGCGAGTGGAGGTCGTTGCTCGAGGGGAAGCGTGGTCGAAGTGGTGGAGGATGACGACGTGGTCGACGCCGTACTTTGCGGAGCCGCCGACCCATCGACTGGCAGGGACGTGGTCGTGTCGACGGGTGACGAACTGGGAGGTATGGACTCAGTGGTCGCCGTTGCTGCGGCGAGATCACACTCGACCTGTCCAACGCACCGGTTCGGCGCCAGCGCGATGCTGGCACCGGCAAAGCCGACGAGCGCGATTGCTACGACGGAGACGCCGACCATCCGTCGCCGCCGTTGGTAGATCTCCGCAGTCCGTCGCCGATGATCGCTCAATGTTTCTGCGATTCGCCCCTCGCGGATGGGTAGTTCGACGAAGCGGTAGCTGGCCTCGGTGATCGGGATCGTGAGGATGATCGCCAGAACGAACTGCGACAATGTCAACGGCCGGCCCGCTTCGCTGCGGATGATCTGGTAGATCGGCCAGTGGTACAGGTACAGGCCATAGCTGCGGGTTCCCGCCCAGTTCAAGACCGACGTACCGAGCACGCGACCCAGACCGCTGCGTTCGTGCGTGACCCCGGCGATCACCGCGAGGGTGGCGATTCCGGTCAACACGAAGCCGCCACGGAACAGCATTGGATCGAAGCGGATACCGAATTGTCGTCCCCCCTCCGAGAGCCACAGCGTCCATGTCAACCATCCCAGCACCACCAAGCCGAACACACCGACGAGGTCGAGCGTGCGAGCCCTGTCGCGCATCGGTCCACGCGCCACCGCAGACGGGCGCCACACGATTGCAAACGCGGCGCCGCTCAGCAATCCGCCGGCACGGCTGAATGTCCCCAGATACAGCGATTCGTTGACGCTGATGCATCGACCGAACAACGTCCAATAGCCCTGGCGTTGAGACGCGGTACAGGTTGCGGCGACATCTCCGCTGTGGAAGAACACGGCCATTGCCACCGCCACCACGACCGCGGTGCCGGCAAACCACATGGCGACTCGCGGCAGGTCGCGTCCCGACCGCCGCACGAGCACGGCCACCATCACGAGCGGCCACAGCAAATAGAACTGCTCCTCGACGGCGAGCGACCAGACATGGCGCAGCGGAACGAACGCTTCGTTCGCTGTGTAGCCCTGACCGACGGCAATCTGGTACCAGTTGCTGACGTAGAACATGCCGCCCAAGAAGTCGCCTCGCGTCCGTCCCATGGGAGTCCGCTCGAAGGCCGCCATGTACACAGCGAGCCCGGCCATCATGACGAACAGCGCCGGCAGCAGCCGACGAAATCGCCGCAACCAGAACTGACGAAGGCTGATGCGACCCTCGCGCTGGAACTCGCCGAGCAACA
>JANOJI010000468.1:0-4612 GCA_031408175.1 Ilumatobacteraceae bacterium | reverse complement strand
GACGAGGCCGTCGTCAAGGGCCGGGCAGTCAAGGCCTTGGTCGTCACCTCTGCGGCAAAGCAGTCCGCCGTCAAGCTCGACGCCATACATGCTGGTTTCGTAGTCGAACACCGGACTTTCGTTGAGGAACGCGACATAACTTTTCCCAACGAAGTCGTTGCGGACTGCCTCCGCACCCTTCTCATCGTTGATGATGAGCCCGAAAAGAACGTCTGATGTATCGGGTGCCGCACCTGCGATGACATTGCGAACTGTCATCGTGACGTGCACGGACCGAACCGTCGCGCCGTCGTCGTCGAACGCGAGGATCTGGCGTTGCTCTTCGCCCTGCTCGTCCAGAGTCCACGACATGCCGACGCCATCGTCAATCTGCACGATCGAGCCTTCAACGATCGTGACGTTGTATGACGACGGGTCCGCCAGCATTTCCGGCGCAGTGGCGCGGATCGCGTAGCTAGCGGCGGCCTGACGATCGGCAATGACGTCGAAACCGCCGCCCGTTCCGGTCCCGCACGCGACAGCAAGTGTGCCTACAAAGGCCAGTCCAGCGACGACACTCACGACTTTCAAGCACCCGACCCTACGCGACCCTCCGGGGTGCGCTCCGGACAGCGCACATTGCCCCGTCCGGCGCGGCAAGCAGGATCTCGCGCACAGATCAGCTAGCGCCGAGCGACAGATCGGAGCGGTCAGGGTTGCGTCAGAGTGTTCGTGAGTTCGTCGTAAGCGAGCTGGGCCGAATAGCAGACAGGGTCACATCCCTTACCGTTCGGTTGCCAACGTCGAAGTCGACCCGTGCCGCTGGCAGCGTTCAGTACTTCGCCGGAGCTCTGCGAGCGGACCTCCACGCGGGCCCGAACATCGCGCTCGCTCCGATCGTCGAGAGCGAGCTGTGCGACCACGGGAAACGAGGTCTGGCCTTCGTTGGGAACTGGGTCGATGGTGAGGTGTCGCAAACGTCGTCGGCGCAAATCGTTACGGTCAGCGGGAGAGCGCTGATGGGGAACTCGTTCGGAAAGTCGACGGTGACGCCGGTTAGACAACCGATGTCGTTGCAGGGATGGACGAACGACGACAGCCAGACAAGCGACGAAGCGATCAAACAGCATCTAGCCCGCACCCGAGCAGATTGCCCGGTCCTGCTCGCCGGCGCAAGTGCGAATGAGAGCGCAGAACCGCGGTACACAGGTGATCGCAGAAGGTGCGCGAGATCGGCAGTTCTGTGCCGCTCGGGGCCCCTGGGCCTTCAAAGGTGAGTGGCTGTCGTCGTCGTGGCGGGAGTCGGTAGATAGGAATCGGACAAGGAAGGTACGCCACGAAAGGGGTCTGGACTAGCAGGAGTCGCCGCAAGGCGGTTCCTGGACAGAGCCATCGCCGGCGACGGTTGACACAATTCCATCCGGAGAAACCTTGAGCACTCGATTGGCGTAGTCGGCTATGTACAGATTCCCGGCACGGTCGACGGCGATCCCCCGCGGATACATGGCGGCCGCGAGCGCCTGACCGCCATCGCCGGAGAACGCGAGACTTCCGTTGCCGGCGACTTTGGAGATGATGCCATCCGGCGAAACCTTGCGCACCAGATGACCGAGGTCGTCAACGATGTAAACGTTGCCCTCTGTATCGATTGCAAGCGCTCTGGGGACGATCGCGGCGTCGACCGCGAGGCCGCCATCACCCGAGGAGCCCCACATGCCCGAACCTGCCACGACGGTGATCGTGCCGTCTGCATCGACCTTCAGCACCTGGCACCCGGCGTAATCAACGACGAACAGGTTTCCTTCTTCGTCCATCGCGAGCGCCGTTGGGTCAGGCACGGCGGTCGCGCCAACGCCATCTATGCAGCTCGGGCGCGACCCGCCTAGCTCGAGCGTGCTCATGTCGCCTGCCTCAGTCACCATCCGGACAAGACGATGCCCGAAGTTACTCTCGTCGACGAAGTATGCGTTGCCTACAGCATCGAGCACAACGGCGTCAGGACACACCTCGATGTCGGTCGCCCGCCCTCGTAGGTTGCCAGTCTCTATTCCTTGACACGGCGACATCGGCATCCCAAACCTCTTCGACGGGTTCGGTTTTCCCGCCACCACCGTGATCGTCCCGTCGACAGCCATCCGGCAGAGAAGTTCGCCAGAGGGGAAAAATGCGTTACCCTCGCCATCGACCGCTACGTGCGAGATATTGATCATGCCGTCGTCCGTGCAGTCGCCGGCCACGATCGTGCTGATGTCGCCGTCAGGCGTCACCTTGCGGATCCTCCGGCCGAGATCTGCGATGTACAGATTGCCCGCTGAATCGACAGCGACGTCCAGTGGGGTCACCGTCGCCGACGTCGCCGCCCCACCATCGCCAATTCCTTGATCAAGCCCGACGATGATGAGGATGACGACTATTGCGGCGACTCCGACGACCGCAGCGACCGCAGCGACCGCAACTCGATGTCGCATGGTCATATTGCGGACCCACTTTCTGTTGCCGGCGCAACCTAGGCACACCTCACAATGCCGTCAACGCGAACATCCCAACTTCTCGTGGCCGCCGCTGACCTCAACCCATACATGCTGTGTCGGAGTCCAGCAACCGGGCATCACGGACCATCGATCTCGCACTCGATCAATGCCTTAACCTTCCAGCGGAACTCTGGTCACTAGCGCAGAATGCCCGCTCCGGCACGCCGGCGCAAGAGGACCACGCGCACAGAACAACAAGCGCCGAGCCGCAGTTCTGGGTGGCCACCCATCAGTCGGAGCAACTGTCGTCACGATGGCCGGCCTCAATACCGGGGAACTACGGTACGGGCCATGACAGGATCCGACGGCTCCTCTCAGACGGAACGAGACACTCTGCTCGAGTTCCTTGGCTATCAGCGCGACGCGCTGATCGGCAGACTCCAGGGTCTCACCGAGCAACAATCTCGGATGACCCCGACTGCAAGCTCGCTGTCGCTCTTGGGCTTGATCAAGCACTCTGCGATTTGGGAGCGCCGGTGGTTCCAGGTCATTTTCGCCGGCCGCACCTTTTCGGGTGAGTGGCCCAGCGTGCCGGACGTGACGCCAGACGGGGAGGACGCGACCTTTGGGCTTACCGACGAGGACAGCATCGAGTCGGTCGTAGCGCACTACCGAAAGCAGATCGCCTCCTCGAACGACACCGTAACCAACTTCGATCTCGATGCTCCCTGCGCGATGTCGGACAAGGTCAGCGAGACACTTCGATGGGTCACGGTACACATGATCGAAGAAACAGCTCGGCACGCCGGTCACGCCGACATCATCCGCGAGACCATCGACGGCACTCGCGGGGCCTGATTTCTCGCCACGAGGTGCAGAGGCGACGATTGTCCAGCCTGGCGCGTACCACACGGGTTGAAGGGCTTCGGCAACGAAGGCCGATCGGCAGTTATGCGTCGGAGTGCCCCAAGGTACGACGCATGAATCGGTGGGACTCATCAACGAGTCCCACTAGTTTCTCGACGCCTTCTTGTCGCGCATAGCAAACGGGATGGATGATGACGAACGGCGACCATCCGTGGATGTCTTCCTCAACGGGTACCCATCGCTCGGACTTCAATTTGTCAGGATCGTGTGGGTCTGTCGGTCCGACGTTGACGAAGGCTGCACCAAAGGCGACTTGTTGGCCACATACGCTGCAGACCCCGAGGCCAGACATGCCAATCAGCTTGTCACCTCGGGCGATACGCGCATACCGATCGGCAGTTATGCGCTCAGACCACGCTGTGCGAAGTAGCTTCGACAAATGGATCTGCGTCTCATTCGGAACGCCACGTTGCGGTTGCGATTCGCAGGTACTGAGTTTCTGATCGACCCGATGCTGGGCGTCAGGGGTTCGATCCGGGCGATGGGAGACTCGACCGAGCGGAACCCGACAGTCGATTTGCCGTGCTCGATCGACGACGTGCTGGAGGGTGTGGGCGTAGTGCTTGTTTCGCACATGCATCCCGATCACTTCGATGAGGCGGCGTTCGGTGTCGTGCCACGCGATCTGCCAGTGTTCTGTCAGCCTGGCGACACCGACAAGCTGAGCGCGGCCGGGTTCGCCTCGACACCCCTAGACGGGCCCACAAGGATCGGCAGGGCCAACGTCACACCTGTCGCTGCCAGCCACGGCTCGGAGTCGATTGTTGAACGCATGGGGGCAGTGCTTGGTTTGGTGTTCCGGGCCGACGACGAGCCGACGTTGTACTGGGCTGGCGACACCATCTTGTGTGACCCGGTGCGAGAAACACTGGCTGTCGTTCAACCGAACGTGATCGTCACCCACTCAGGCGGTGCGACAGCGGCGGGCCAAACCATCATCATGAACGTGGCCGACACCCTCGAAGTCGCCCACGCCGCGCCGAATGCCACAGTGATCGCCGTCCACCTGGAAGCGGTCGGTCACGCTCCAGTCACTCGACTCGCGCTACGCCAACAGGCAACCGCCGCTGGCATCGAATCGACGCGATTGCAGATCCCCGCTGACGGCGAAACAATCACGATCCGGCTCGCCTGAAACCCCAGACGTGGACAGGCGGCAGTAGCCCAGATATCCCGCTCCGGCACCGCGTTGCAAGCACGGTCACCGGCGCAGAACGACGCACGCATAGCGGCAG
>JANOJI010000226.1:0-9360 GCA_031408175.1 Ilumatobacteraceae bacterium | reverse complement strand
ACAAAATCGATTGAAGTTGTTGCAATCGTAATCGGGCCAGCCGTTGGACAAACCCAAAACGTTCCTGATTGTGTCGTGCCTTCACTTACAGCAACGGTAATTCCAGTTAATACAGAGCCAACAGCCATATCAGTGGCTCTTGTCCAAGCACCAGAATTAGCAATATAAATTCCATTGGCTGACTTGGTGGATTGATTTTTAACTAGGACACGATCACCAGCAACTAAAGTAATTCCATCAATGAGCGTAGCAAAACCACTTAATGAGAGGGCGCTTGTGGTCATCGTTGTTGCAACTCGACAAGCCTGATGGGTTGTCTGGAGAGTGGTTGCAGTGGCAGCGTTGTTGAAAGTGTTCCAATTTACGCTGGAGAGATATCCGTCACTTGAAGCTCCACTTTGATTTGTGATTGACTGGGCCGATCCACTGACGTTGCCCGTTACATTGCCGAGCAAAGGCGATCGATGATTGCTGTCGCTTTGGTGCGTACATAGCCCTCGACCTGGGTGATCTGTTTCGGAGTGAATCCCTTGGCGACGATGTTGCGCAGGCGAAAGTGCCTCGGATCGTCCATCGCGATCATCGACCCGATGAACTCGTTCATCTCCTGCGGAATGTCGCCGATGTTGACCCCGCGGCCGCTGATGAACACCTGCGGATTGCGGCTGGCAGCCCATATGTCTTCATACCGGGTCACAGCCCAGTAGCCGGGTCCTTTCGGAAGGGGGCTGTTTTCGTACTCCCACTCGTCGAAGAAGACCAGTTCGTCGGCGTTGCGTAGCGCCCGGAATGCAGCATGGCGGTAGTCGCGAGGGGCGAGCCAGAACTCGGGATCGGACAGTTCGAATGTGCCGAGTGCAACATCGGTGGTCATCCGAGCGAGCGTAGTGATGACACATGTTCACCGTAGGCTCGTGCTGTGCTGACGTTTGCGGAGATCGAGCGTGCGCTGGTGGTCACAGCCCATCCCGACGATGTCGATTTCGGGGCAGCGGGTACGGTCGCCACCCTCACCGATGCCGGCGTTCACGTGACGTATTGCCTTGTCACCGACGGCGACGCCGGCGGCAGCGATCGCTCGATGCCGCGACATGACATGGCGATGCTGCGCCGCAAGGAACAGACCGACGCAGCCAACCAGGTCGGTGTCACCGATCTGGTCTTCCTCGGCCACGGAGACGGTCGGGTGCAGGCAACGTTGCAGTTGCGCGCGGACATCAGCGCCGTGATCCGACGCGTTCGCCCGCGGGTGGTCATCACTCAATCACCGGAACGCAACCTCGACCGCATCTACGCCAGCCACCCGGATCATCTTGCGGCCGGTGAAGCGGCGCTGTGCGCCGTCTATCCCGATGCGCGCAACCCCTTCGCTTTTCCCGAGTTGTTCGAGGAGGATCTCGAGCCGTGGGCAGTCGACGAGGTGTGGGTCATGGGCGGCGCCACCGGCACCCATCCCATCGACGTCACTGCAGCCGTCGACCGCAAGATCTCGGCACTCATGTGCCATGTCAGCCAACACCCCGACCCGGTGCGCACCGCAGCCATGGTCCGCGAGTGGATGGCCAACACCGCCAAGCAGTTCGGACTACCGGACGGCGCGTCCGCCGAGACGTTTCGCGTCGTCGATACCCGTTAACTTCCAATCGACAACAACAAGGGGAATCACCATGCCGGAAGCAGTCATTGTCGCCACAACTCGCAGCCCGATCGGTCGGGCCAACAAGGGTTCGCTCACCACGCTGCGCCCCGACGACATGTCGACGCAGATCATCGAGGCCCTGATGAAGAAGGTGCCACAGGTGCAGGGCTCAGACATCGACGATCTGATGATGGGTATCGGTCAACCAGCAGGCGAGGGCGGCTTCAACATTGCTCGCGTCGTCGCCGTGCTTGCCGGTCTCGACGACGTGCCCGGCGTGACCGTCAACCGCTACTGCTCGTCGAGCCTGCAGACCATCCGCATGGCGTTCCACGCCATCAAAGCCGGTGAAGGCGATTGTTTCATCGCCGCCGGGGTCGAGACCGTCAGCCGGTACGCATCCGGTGCCAGCGACATTGCTCCCAACGCGATCTTCAAGCCGTCGGGCGAGCGTACCAAGCTGCGTGCTCAGGGCGGCCAGGGCCCGTGGACCCCACCATCGGGCCTGCCCGACATGTACATCGCCATGGGCCAGACGGCCGAGAACGTGGTGGAGGCCGAAGGGGTCACCCGTGAGGAGATGGACCGATTCGGTGTGCGGTCGCAGAACCTCGCCTGCGAGCACGCCGAGAATGGCTTCTTCGACAACGAGATCACCCCGCTGGTACTAGAAGATGGCACCGTGGTCAGCAAGGACGACGGGCCCCGACCGGGTACGAACTACGAGACCGTCAGCCAGCTGAAGCCTGTGTTCCGCCCCGATGGCACCATCACTGCCGGCAACGCCTGCCCGCTCAACGACGGCGCCGCAGCCGTGATGGTGATGAGCGACACCAAGGCCAAGCAACTCGGCATCACCCCGTTGGCGCGCATCGTCGCATCCGGCGTGTCCGGTCTCAACCCGGAGATCATGGGGCTCGGACCCATCGAGGCCTGCAGACAAGCACTCAGCCGGGCTGGCATGACCATGGATCAGATCGACCTCGTCGAGATCAACGAGGCATTCGCCGCCCAGGTCATTCCATCGGCCAAGCACCTCGGCATCCCTATGGACAAGCTCAACGTGCACGGCGGCGCGATCGCGCTCGGCCATCCGTTCGGCATGACCGGCGCCCGCATCATGACCACGTTGATCAACGGCTTGCAGTTCGAGGACAAGACCTATGGGCTCGAGAGCATGTGCGTCGGCGGTGGCCAGGGCATGGCCATGATCGTCGAGCGCCTGAGCTGACTCGCCTACCGAGTTTCAGCGCGGACCCGGATGATCTCCGGCTCATTCGGTAGCTGCAGCGCTCGAACGATGTAGTGCTGGTCGGCGGTCATCAGCTCGGCCAGTGCCCAGCACGCATCGGACTCGCGCTGGCCGTCACCGATCGGATGCAGTTCATCGACATCGAGACCGGCGCTGTCGGCTTCGGCATGCCACAGCGCCACGAGGCCGCGCCGAAGCTCTGGGTCGTCGATGAGGTCGGCGCCGCGTAGGCACAGCTCGACGCTGGTGATGGTCACCGGTTGAAGCTCGGCGCGGTTGACGACATCGCCGCTCAGTTCGCCATCGAGCATGACTACCACCGGCCCACCGTTGCCGGAAACGCCACCGACGAACCCGTATCGAATCAGCGGCCAACCATCGTCTCCGGTCGTTTCGAACCGGACGCGATCACCTGGCCGGTAGATCACGCCGTTGCCTCTGCGAGCACAGCGTCGCTGAAGCTGGGCCATACATGCAAGGCCTCGTCAGCCCATTCGTCGAAAGGACGATCGGTTAGGGCGAGGCAAGCCACCCCCACGGCAGGATCCACCCACATGAAGGTACCGGCGCCACCGAAATGTCCAAACGTCGCCGCCGAGTTCATTGTGCCGGTCCAATGTGGTTGCTTGGATCCGCGCACCTCGAATCCGAGCCCCCACGGGCATGGTGCGAAGCGGCCGACGCCGGGGATGACGCCGTTGAGCTCGGGAAAGTTGGAGGTGGTGGCCGCTTCAGCGGTCGCCGGCGAGATCAACGTCGGCGTGCGGGTTTCGACAGCGAAGCGAGCAAGGTCGGCCGCCGTGCTCGACATGCGATGGGCAGGCGAACCGCGCAACGAGGTCGACGACATGCCCAGCGGCTGCAGAACGGCTTCGTCGAGGTACCTGTCGAAGGCAATTCCGGCTGCGCCGGCGACCGCCGCAGCTGCCATTTCGATGCCCGTGTTCGAATAGATCCGGTTGCGCTCCGGTCGGGCTATCGGCTCGTTGCCGTCGAAGCCGTATCCGCCGGCGTGACACAACAAATGCCGCAGCGTGCACCCGGGCTGACCGATGGGCTGATCGAGAGCGACAATGCCTTCTTCGACGGCGACAAGGCATGCCCACGTGGTGATGGTCTTGGCGACCGAGGCGATTCGAAACGTGCGCTCTTGATCACCTGCGGTGTCGATCGACCCAGTCGGACCAATGACGGCTGCGGCAACGGAGTCGACCGGCCAGGTGTCGATCAGCCCGAGCGCCTGCACGGCGAGGTCAGGCGAGGCCGGTAGCGCGCAGCATCTCGGCCACGTGGAAGGCCAGATCGAGACTCTGGCGGGCATTGAGCCGCGGGTCGCACACCGTCTGGTAGCGGTCGTCGAGTTGGCTGTCGAGGATCTTGTCGGCCCCACCCATGCACTCGGTGACATCGTCGCCCGTGAGCTCGACGTGAATTCCGCCTGGCCATGTGCCCTCGGCCGTGTGCGCCCGAACGAAGCCGCTGATCTCGGCGACGATGTGATCGAAGTCGCGTGTCTTACGGCCCGAGACTGAGGTGAACGTGTTGGCATGCATGGGATCGCAGGCCCACACCACGGGGTGCCCGGTCTCGCGCACCGCCCGCAGCAGCGGTCGCAGCCCGTCTTCGATGTGCTCAGCGCCCATGCGGGTGATCAACGTCAACCTGCCGGGGATGCGAGCCGGGTTCAACTTGTCGCACAATTCGAGGACGAAGTCGGTGCTGGTGCCGGGCCCGATCTTGCAGCCCACCGGATTGCCGACGCCACGCAGGAATTCGATGTGAGCACCATCGAGTTGGCGAGTACGTTCACCGATCCACAACATGTGCGCTGAGCAGTCGTACCAGCCGCCGCCCAGCGAGTCCTGGCGGGTCAGCGCTTCCTCGTAGCCCAAGAGCAGTGCCTCGTGGCTGGTGTAGAAGTCGACCTCGTGCAGATTGTGGTTGTTCTCGGTATCCACACCGCAGGCACGCATGAAGCGCAGGGCACGGTCGATCTCGGCGGCAATCTGGTCGTAGGCGCGACCTTCGGGACTGGATGCGACGAACTCTTGTGTCCAGGCATGCACCCGGCCGAGGTCCGCGAAGCCGCCCTTGGTGAATGCTCTGAGCAGGTTCAGCGTCGATGCTGACTGGTGATAGGCCTGCACCAAGCGGTCAGCCGATGGTACCCGGGCAGCCTCGGTGGGATTCGGGTCGTTGATGATGTGCCCGCGGAATGTGGGCAGGTCGACTTGGCCGACACGCTCGAAAGGAGAGGATCGGGGCTTGGCGAACTGGCCGGCGATACGCCCGACCTTCACCACCGGCACGCCGAGCGAGTAGGTCAACACCACCGCCATCTGCAGGATGACGCGCAGCTTCTCGCGAATGTTGACGGCCGAGAACTCTTCGAAGCTCTCGGCACAGTCACCGGCCTGGAGCAGGAATGCGTTGCCGGCTGCAACATGTCCCAAGGTGGTCTGCAGCGAGCGGGCCTCGCCGGCGAACACCAGCGGGGGATAGGAGGCGATCTGTTTCAGCGCCCGATCAAGGTCGCCATGATCTGGCCATTCCGGCTGTTGCTCAGCAGGAAACGCCTGCCACGACGACGGTGTCCACGCCTTTGCCACGCAGCAATGCTAACGGTGGCGGGGCTTCTCAGGCCGCCAAGATACGAACGGCGTCTTCGCGCAGGCCGGCGACTGCCCGGCTGACGAGGCGGCGTGCGGCTTCGGCGGTGACGCCGAGATTCTCGCCGACCTCCCTGAAGCTCTTGCGCTCGCCATCGAGCAGGCCGAAGCGAGCTTCGATGGCGTAACGGGCCCGCTTGTCGAGGGTACCGAGCAGCTCGTCGAGCAGTTCGCTGTCGACCATGGCCATGACGGCATCCTCAGGGGTGCCGTCGCCGTTGGCCATCAGGTCGCCGAGCGTGGCATCGCCATCGTCGCCGATGGTCTTGTCGAGCGATACGGGGGTGGTGAGCCGATGGAGCTCGGCGTTGCCGAGATCGAGGGTCTCGCCGTCACCCGATGCCTGACGCAGGGCAGCGCGCAAGCTGGCCGAACGATCGCCCGGGATGCGGATGAGGCTGGCCTTCTGATCGAGCGCACGGCCGATGGCCTGGCGGATCCAGAAGGTGGCATAGGTGGAGAACTTGAAACCGCGGCGCCAGTCGAACTTGTCGACGGCGTGCTCGAGGCCGAGATTGCCCTCTTGGATGAGGTCGAGCAGGTCCATTCCTTGTGGGAGGGGATAGCGGCGGGCGATCGAGACGACGAGGCGGAGGTTGGATCGGATGAACCGATCCTTGGCATCGGCGGCGGCGGCAACGGCGGCCTTGAGGGCGGCGCCCTTCTCGCCATTGGCGAGACGCTCGGCTGCATCGCGGCCGGCTTCGATGACGCGAGACAGCTGACGCTCTTCCTCAGCGTTCAGCAGAGACACCTTTCCGATGTCATTCAGGTAAAGACCGATAGAGTCATTCATGGCAATTGTTCTCAACTTCTTTGTGGGATCGCATATTCCGGGGGCATACTGTGCCGGTTGACACGTGTCCGAGGGCACGCCGGGGGATCGGCACTTCGTTGATCTTCCGGGGGAGGTACGCGGCTCGCAGTCTGGGGCCGGTTCGTTCGTTGTCGGTGAAAATGGGGGGGTCAGAAATGGGGGGAACGGGCAACAGTACTACATCGGCGCGAATTTGTCATGTCAATACCCCGTTTCTCGTCAAGAAACACGCCGGTCACAGCTGCCTGCGTGGTCATGCTTCGCCGACCTAGACTTGGCCTCCGTGCCCCTGCGAATCGGACTTTTTGGTGGCACGTTCGATCCGCCTCATGTCGGCCACCTGGTGACAGCGGTCAACGTGCGCCACGCGCTCGCTCTCGACGCTGTTGTGCTGATGGTGGCCAACTCACCCTGGCAGAAACGAGGAAGTCGGGCGATCTCGTCGCCGGAGGACCGGCTGGCAATGGTCGAAGCCGCTGTGGTCGACGTTGAGGGGCTGGTCGCCGGCGATGCCGAGATTCGCCGAGGAGGCCCCAGTTTCACGGCCGACACGCTGGCCGGCATGGCCGACGCCTATCCCGGGGCCGAATTGTTCACCATCGTCGGTGACGATGCTGCTGCGGGGCTCACGTCCTGGGAGCGCCACGAAGAAGTCGTCGCCCACTCATCTCTTGTGGTCGTCGACCGGCCCGGCGCGCCGGTGGAGCTGCCCGCCGGGTTCGACTGGCTGCACGTCGAGGTGCCCCGCCTCGAAGTGTCGAGTACCGACCTTCGAGCCCGAGTGCGCGACGGTCGACCGCTCGACTATCTGGTGACGGAGCCGGTGCTCGACATCATCGCCGTCCGCAGGCTGTACCGGATCGCGGCATGACGGCACTGACATCGCGCCGCCGATGGCAGACCGTGGCGGCGCTGGGCGCAGGCGTATTGGCGGCGATCGCCGCACCGACCCTGTTGTATGTGGGGGCCAAGGCGATCAGTAACTCGACGGCTGGCAAGAACGCGCTGGCCGGGGTGCTGCCCGAGCAGAACTTCCCCCAGACACCGACGGCGATGTTGGCGATGGTCAGCGACACCAATGAATTGACCAGCGTGACGGTGTTCGTGCTCGCACCGGATGCGGATACCACTCCCGCCGGCTACGACCAGCGTGGTGGCAGCATCGTGTCGGTTCCGATCGATGCCGATACGGGTTCCGGAGAGCAACTGCGATCGTTGCACGACGCCTACGCTTTGGGCGGCGAGAACGAGCTTCGAGTCGATCTCGAATCGGCGATCAACCTCACCATCGATTTCAGCGCGGTGATGAGCCGCGATGAGTTCGCGGTCTTCCTCGCCGGCGTTCCGGCGGCGCAGGTCACGTTGCCTCGCGAAGTGCTGGGTATCGACGAGTTGCCGTTGTTCGCGCAAGGCACGGCGGCGCTCTCGACAGTTCAGATGGCCCAGATCCTCACCACCAAGTCGCCCACGGAGCTGGAACGATTGCGGCGTCCCAACATTGACGCAGTGTGGGCCAGCATCGCCGCCGCGGTCGGTTCGGGGCTGCAGGGTCAGACACTCAGCGCCGCTGCACCCACGACCTTCGCCGAGTTGGCCACCAGACTGTTGGCAGGGCCGGTTGCCTCGCGTGGGTTGTTGGCTCAACCACTCGAAGCGGATCGAAACCCAGAGGGGCTCGACATCGAAGCGCTCGATCGTCCCGACACGATCCTGGTGTTCGCCAGCATCGCCCCGGCATCGATGTCGCGGCCGGCAGCGGGTCTGTCGTTCCGCGTCGAGGCTCCACCCGGCTATGACCAGCAGGTACGAAAGACCATCGGCATCTTGTTGTCATTCGGTGGCAACGTGGTGTCGGTTGATCTCAACGCCGAGCCGACCGCGGAAACCACGTTCCTGATCTACGACCCCACGCTGGCTGAAGCCGAGTCGACCGATCATGCCGTGTTCGGAGCGATCACCATCGAGACCCCCGATGTCCGCCTCGGCGGAGTCGACGAGACGATCCGACTCGGCACCGATTACCTCGACCAGGTCGACACGACCGCGCCCGATGCGACCTCGACATCGAGTTCGGTCGAGCCGACGGAGACCAGCGGATGAGCCAAGCGACTGCAGCGGCCCTCGCCGTGACCGCAGCACGCACCGCTGACGACAAGAAGGCCGAGCGAACGCTGGTGCTGTTCGTCGGCGACGTGCTGTCGATCACCGAGTACTTCGTCATCACCAGTGCCTCCAACCGGCGACTGGTGCGAATGGTGGTCGACGAGATCGAGACCGCCGTGCGCGAGCAGCACGGTCGCTCGCCACTGCGCGTCGAGGGTGTCGCCGAGCAGCAGTGGGTGCTGATCGACTACGGCGACGCAGTCATCCATGTGTTCAGCGAGGAGATCCGCGCCTACTACGAGATCGAGCGCCTCTACCGCGATGTGCCCAAGATCGATTGGCAGCTCGACAAGGCCTGACGTCCCTAGTGAGGTGTCGGACACATCGCTAGTGTTAACAGTGCCATGTCAATACCGCTTTCTGGTCCATTCGATACCGGTCAGCTCCCTCGGCTCGCGCCGCATCCAGTGACCGTGACCGTTGCCCGCACCATCGCACCAGGGTGGGAAGCGGAGTTCCTCCGTTGGGCTGATGAACTCGTCACCACGGTGCGCGATTTCCCCGGCTGCCTCGGTGCGGCGGTGTTACATCCCGGTGCCGACGGCGGTGAATACCAGATCATCGTCCGGTTCTCGGATGGACTGATGCTGCGGGTGTGGGAACGGTCGGCGATTCGCAACGAGCTGATGGACCGGTCCGATCAGTTCGTAACCGGTGCACGGCTCCAGCGCACGGTCGGCGTCGAGGAGTGGTTCAACGCCACCGGCCTTGCCGAACCGAAGCGCCCGTTGTGGAAGAAGATGTCGATCGACGTCGCCTGGGTCTACCCAACCGCGTTGTTCTTCTCGGTGGTTCTCGCACCGCTGCTGGTCAAGATCCC
>JANOJI010000464.1:0-1500 GCA_031408175.1 Ilumatobacteraceae bacterium | reverse complement strand
GTGCGGTTGGTCGAGCAGCACGGTGGGGAGGCGACGGTGCTGACGCTCGGTCCCGCCGAAGCCGACGAGCAATTGCGCTACGCGGCCAGCCTCGGTGTCGCCAAAGCCGTGTTGCTGCCGATCGTCGGACCTGATTGGGATCCACAGCGAACGGCCGCCGCAATCGCCGCGGCGATCGCCGACATCGAATCCGCAGATGGCGCCTTCGACCTGATCCTGTTCGGAAACGAGTCGGCCGACTCCGGCGGTTTCCAGGTTGGTGTCCGCGTTGCCCACGCCCTGGCCCGCCCGATCGTCAATGGCATCAAGGGCATCACTGTGCAGGGCGACGTGCTGCAAGCCCGCCGCGAGGCCGATGTCGGCGTCGAGGTGTACGAGGTGCCGATGCCGGCGGTGCTCGGCGTCAAGGAGGGCATCAACCTGCCTCGCTATCCGACACTGAAGGGTCGCCTGGCGTCGAAGAAGGTCGATGTCGCGCACGTCCCGCCCACTGGTGAGCCGGGTGGCCAGAAGATGATCACGATGATGCCTGCCGCCGAGCAGGTCAGCGCCACGGTGATCCTCGGCAACGGCCCCGATGCTGCGGCGGCGGTAGTCGACATGCTCGAAGAGATCGGTGTGTTGAAGTGATCCTCGTCGTCGTCGAACACGATCGCGGCGTGATGTCGCCCGCCGCGTGGGAAGCGCTTGCCGCGGCCCACCAACTCGGTGAGACGCATGCCCTGACCATCGGAAGAGCTGCCGACGGCCTGGTCGAACAGATTGGCGTGTTCGGTGCCACCACCGTGCATCAGGTGCACGACGACCTGCTCGTCGACTATGGACCTGAAGCCTGGGGACAGGTTGTCGCGCAGGCTGTCGAATCCCTGCAACCATCGCTCGTCATTGCCACCGGAACTGACCGCGGCAACGAGGTGATGGCTCACGCGGCAGCGCGTCTCGACCTGCCGATGGTCGCGAACGTGATCGAGTTCGCAGACGACGAGTTGATCCGCGTCCGGTGGGGTGGATCGCTGCTCGAGCGCTGCAGCCTCGATGCTCCGATACGTCTCGTCACGACCGCGCACCACGCCTTCGCCGCGGTCGAATCACCCGTCACCGCGACGGCGAGACGGTTGTCTGTTGCGCTCGATCCCAGTGTCGGTCGCACCGTCATTCGCGAGCGCGTCGAGCGCGCTGCCGGTGTCACGTTGTCGACTGCGCCCGTGGTCGTCAGCGGCGGACGCGGCGTCGGCTCGGCCGATGGGTTCGCTCCGCTGCAGGACCTGGCCGATGCTCTGGCCGGCGTTGTCGGCTGCAGTCGCGCCGTCACGAACCTCGGCTGGCGAAACCACACCGATCAGGTTGGACAGACCGGCACGCGGATCGCCCCCGACATCTACATCGCCTGTGGAATCTCCGGTGCGATCCAACACTGGGTCGGTGCGATGGCGTCGAAGAAGATCCTCGCGATCAACATCGACCCCGAAGCCAACATGGTGACGAAGGCCGACTACGCCG
>JANOJI010000175.1:0-7319 GCA_031408175.1 Ilumatobacteraceae bacterium | reverse complement strand
CAACCAGGTCGACCAATCCACCCGCAATGAAATCCATCGAGATGTCGAGCGGCGGGCCCATCATTCCGAGGTCGAAGTCGCGGGCCATGGTGAGGTCCGTTGTCAGTTCGGCGCGCTCGAGGTGAGCGATGCCGGGCGGGGCGACACACGTCGAGATCAGGCGGTCGTACAGATGCGCTGCCATCCGGGCGCCGAGATTCGCCGACACCACCTGATGCAGTGGCTGCGAGATCAAGAGCAACGTGAACGACACCCCCACCGTCACCAACGGCCCGGCCAGTGATACATCGCGCGTGAGCGCGCTGACCAACCATCCAAAGCCGACCGATGTCACAGCGGGGAGCGTGCCGCGCAGCACGACCAGCACCCACCAGGCAACCGCATATGCGGGCGCGGCACGACGCAGGGCGCGGAAGAACTGCCACTCCTGCCGACCTCGTAACCGATCGATCATCGGAGCCACCTTGCCATGTTCGTTCCTCCCGCATCTCATCGCTCGGGCGCGCCAGAATCCGTCGTGCCTATCATCTCCGCGGAACGGAGGACTATGCGCGAACCCGGGTCCGTGATCGTCGGTATCGACAATGGCGGCACGAAGAACAACGTCACAGTGCTCGACGAGGCCGGGCGGTTCTTGATCGATCGCATGGTCGAAGTTCCGAGCCGGGTGATGGAGGGCACCGGCGCTGCACTCGATGCCCTCGCTGCAGCGTTCGACTCAGGGCTGCAGATCACCGGGGTGGATCGTGGCGATGTGCGCGCGGTCGGGCTGGATACTCCCGGGCCGGCGTCGGCCGAGGGAGTGATCTCGTCGAAGGGTGCGACCAACTTCGCGCTGCCCGAGTGGTGGGGGTTCGACGTGCGCGCCGCGCTCGAGGTACGGCTCGGTATTCCCGTCGTGTACAGCAACGACGGCAACGCCGCAGCGCTGTACGCCCACTACGCCTACTTCGGCGAGAAGTCGATGCGGCGGTCGTCGGTCTCGGCAATCGTCGGCACCGGCCTCGGCGGCGGGGTGATCGAGGCCGGCGGAGTGGTGCGCGGCGCCGCTGGCATGGCCGGTGAGCTCGGACACGTACACATCCCGATGCACGGTTTGCTCGGCGACGGGCAGCCGATGCCGCGCTGCAACTGCGGATTCGTCGGCGATGTCGAGAGCGTCGCGTCACTGACGGGTATCCGCCGCAACCTGCTTCCCTATTGGCTGACGCAGTATCCCGACCACGAGCTGGCCTCCAAACCGATCAACGAGGCCGCCAAGGAACTTCGTGCCTTCGGCGAGCGCGGCGACGAGATGGCCCGCAAGGTCTTCGGGCAGCAGGCCATGGCAATCGGCCGACTGTTCACCATCGCCGCAAACTTCACCGATCCCAGTGGGTACTTCGTGGGCGGAGGAGTCGTCGAGGCCGCGCCGGAGTTTCGCGACTGGTACCTGTCGACCGTGCGCGCCAATACGCAACTGCGCGACGAGCAGGTCGACATAGCCGAGTTCTCGTTGGTTCCCGACCTCGACATGGCCGGTGCACGTGGCGCCGCGGTTGCGGCACGGAGCGCGTTTCCAACCTGACGGTCACCACGAACCGGAGCTGCCTCCGCCACCACCGCCGCCAACACTGCCACCCGAGAACCCACTGAACGAGCTCCCACCCGACGATCCCGACGCCGACGGTGCGCTGTGGGTGCTGGCGAATGTCGAGCCCATGCTGTACACGAGCAGCGGGCTGGTCATGTTCATCTCCGGCGGTGGCACATTGCTGTTAGCCAATGCCCGACCCCAGGCGTCGGCCGCGCCCAGGGCGACTGCCCAGGCGCTGTATTCGCGGAGCAGACCCTGCTTCCACGCCCAGTCGACATGCTTGCCTTCGCTCGCGGCAAGGAAGCGACGGAACGATTCGGTTCGCAGAGACAGTGCCGAGCCGGTTGCGCTGCGCGCCATGCGCAACGCCCGGTACACGAAGTGGGCCGTGATCGCCGGCACGAGCAGTGCGAAACCCAAGGCCAACATCGTGCCCCCATAGCCACCCAGCAGAGCCGTGAGGAGAGATCCCCCGCTGAACACGACGAACACGAGAACCACGGCGATCAGCCGAACCGATGCAGTGCCACCACCCCGACCCCCACCCGGTGGAAGGCGCTTCCACCAGTCCGATCGGGCGATGAAGTCACGCTCCAGCGTCGACACCTCGGCCCACGCCTTGCCGAAGTTCTCGTTGTATGTGCCCAGCTCCAGTTCGTCCTTGTAGTCGAGCAACTGGTCGACCAGCTTTCTCGTCTCGCCGTCGAGCCGGTCGATGCGTGGCCCCTTCCGGATCACCAGTCCGTCGTCCTCCTCGGTCAGGGTGATCGCGTCCTTGGCGACCAAGCCCGACATCCACGCCGCGACCGATGCGCGATCGATTCTCTCGTTCAGCAACACCGCGCCCTGCCAGGGCTCGAGACCCTTCGGCGGCACGAACTCGATCGTCGCCAGCTCGTCCATCTTGTCGTCGGCCACAAGCTGTACGGCGATCGGCGTGGGGGCATCGCCCGTGGGCACCGGCAGTGATCCGTAAGCGGCGTCCGCTGCCCCACCGGCGAACACTTCGTTGCGGCCGGATCGTCGTGCGGCAGCGTAGACCGCGCCGGCGCCGACGAGCCCGATGGGAATGGTCGCCAGGGCGAGTGCGAGGCGATTGTCGGGTCGACGCTTCGGTAGCGGCGGATCAGCCAACTCCGCGATCGGCAAACGGCCCGTGATGGTGCCGCCGATGGTGATGCCTTCACCCTTCTTCAACGGAGCGATCACCGCCCGGAAGACGTCGCCGTCGCGGGCCAAGGTGCAACCACCGGAGGCGCCATCCTCGCCGGCATTGCACGTCGGATCGTCGAGGTCAAGCCCGACGACAAGGACCTCGAATCGATCCGTCTGGAGTTCTTCGGGCTTGTCTGGGTCACCGATGATGTCGAGGGCGAGCTGGCCGGTCGACAACCGCGCGTCGGGCAGGGTGTACCACAGGACGTAGCGATGCTGCCCGCTGATCGTGTCGTTGCGATCGCCGACTCGGATGCGATCACCCGTGGCTACGGACTCGACATCGATCTCGGCGTTGGCATCGGGGGATGATGCCTCGATGTCGATCGGCCTACCGAAGTCGGTCGGGACGATCCGCTCGTAGCCATGGCGACTCTTGTTGGCGAAGTCCTGGTCGACCACTTCGCGGATGCGCACCCCGTTCTCGCCCGCCGGTTCGACGGTGACCACCTTCGATTCGAACCGTTCGCCGTTGTCCTCACGACCGATCACGCCAATGGCTGCGAGCAGTGCCGTCCCACCGATGGCGCTCGCTGCAACTGCATGACGCCACACACCGATTTTGCCAAGCATGCCCTAAGTGTGCCGCCTCTACGCCACGATCGCCGGCCGGCATCGATGAGGTGCTTCCCATGCTCTGTGTCAGCGCCTAGAGCGGCAGTCGTCGTGTGAGCTGACATGGAAGTCGAAGGCGCCACAGCCGTCGATCTCGCGCGCTTCTCAGCCGCGGCCGGCGAAGGGCATGCCGGCGGCCATCACGGTCATGAACAGCACGTTTGAGGCTGCGGGCAGGCTGGCCATGTAGCGAACCGCACGGGCGGCGTCGTTGACGTCCATCACCGGCTCAGCTCGGCGGGAGCCGTCGGGTTGCGGAACGCCATCGGCCATACGTGCGGTCATGGGCGACTCGGCGTTGCCGATGTCGATCTGACCGCAGGTGATGCCAAAGGCCCGTCCGTCGAGGGCGATCGACTTGGTCAGCCCCGTGATGGCGTGCTTGGTGGCGGTGTACGGCGCCGAGTTGGGGCGTGGGGTGTGGGCGGAAATCGAACCGTTGTTGATGATGCGCCCACCTGCCGGATCCTGCCGTTTCATCATCCTCATCGACCGTTGCGCACACAGGAACGAGCCGGTGAGGTTGGTGTCGACGGCGCGCTTCCAGTCTTCGAGGGTGAGTTCATCGAGCGGTACGCCGGGTGCACCAACACCCGCGTTGTTGAACAACAGGTCGAGCCGGCCGAACCGGTGGTCGACGTCTGCGAAGAGGGCATCGATACTTGCCACGTCCGTGACATCGGCTGGCTGGACCAACGTGTCCCCCACGACCAACGCCCCGGTCTCTTCGAGGGCGTCGCGACGGCGACCGGCGAGCACAACGCTGAACCCGTCTGCGGCCAGGCCAATCGCGACTGCGCGGCCAATGCCACTACCGGCCCCCGTCACGATGGCGACACGAGGTGCGCGGGGATCCATCGGCGTAGTTTCGCACGCCACCTGCCACATCAATTCACAGAACAGTCGTGCCGCGAATGGGCCATTGGCTACAGTCGGCTGAGCATGCGCATCGTGGTTGACGACCAACCAATCGACTACGCCGACGGCGATTCTGTGGCGATGGCGATCGTGCGCGCCGGCCAGCATCCGCAACATGGCGGCACGTTGTGCCTGGCCGGCGACTGCGGCAACTGCTGCGCAGTGATCGACGGAGTTGCATTCACGCGCACCTGCCTCACGGCCGCTCGACCGGGTTTGCGTGTGTCACGTCACCCTGCAATTGGTGGTCCACCGCTGCACCTCGACCCGCCAATCGATCCGGTCGCATCGCCGAATCACACGAACACGACCCTTCGGCGCGAACACGCAGATCTCGTGGTGATCGGAGCCGGGCAATCGGGGATGGCCGCAGCCGCGTCGGCGCGCGCCGAAGGCCGCCACGTCGCCGTGCTCGCCGGCGAACTGGGCCACGACGTCGTCGGTGTCTACCCGGGTCCCGTCGTCATCGTCAGGTTGACCAACGGCGAGATGTTGCACGTGCACGCCCACGACGTGGTGATCGCCACCGGCGCGGCCGAGCTGCATCCGGTCTGCGACGGCAACATGCTTCGCGGCATCTACACCGCAGCGGCCGCCGAGCAACTGCAGGCGGCCGGGGTCAACCTCGGCGTCGTGGCGACGGTCGAGCTCGACCAGCTGAGCCACGTCGAGGGTGTCGGCGGCCGGCTCACCAGTGTGATCACCACTGACGGAACATCCACGCCATGCGATTCGCTGGTGGCCGCTTCGCGTCATGCAGCACCGCGAGACCTGCTGGCGCGCATGGTCGCCGACCCGCATGTGCGCACGGTCGGTCCGGCCGCAGACACGTTCGAGCTGCCACCGTGCCCAACCGCCGGGGTCGTGTGCCCCTGCTCGAAGGTCACCGTCGACGATCTGCAGATGGTGTGGGACAAGGGGTTCCAGCACATCGAACTGATCAAACGAGCGGCTCTCTGCGGCACGGGTACGTGCCAAGGCAGTGTGTGCATGCCGCATCTGCGCGCCTTCGTCACGGACCGGTCAGGCCAGCTCGCAGCGCCGTTCACGGGTCGACCCGCCTCGCGCCAGTTGACCATCGGCGAGGCTGCGGCCGCCACGCATCTCGATCCGTTCAGGCGTACCGCGCTGCACGACGAGCACATCGCCCTCGGGGCGCGCATGGATCGCTTCGGCGGATGGTGGCGTCCCTGGAACTACGGCAACTTCCTCGACGAGTACTGGGCTGTGCGCGAGGGCGTGTCGTTGGGTGACGTGTCGACACTGGGCAAGATGATCGTGACCGGCCCCGACGTGGTCGAGGCACTGGAGCGCATCTACCCGACGACAATTCGCGACATCCGCCCTGGTCGCAGCCGCTACGTGCTGCTGCTCAACGAGCGCGGCCATCTGATCGACGACGGCATGGTCTGTCGGGAGTCGGGCGGAGACGATGGTGCCAGCGACCGGTTCGTGCTCACGTTCACCTCCGGTGGCGCGTCGTTCGCCGAGGCGTGGATCCGCGATTGGATCGAATCGTGGGACCTCGACGTGCACATCCTCGATCGCACGTTGGCGTTGGGCGCGATCAACGTGACCGGACCATTGGCCGGCGAACTGCTGCAACGCGTCGGGCTGCACGATCCGCCGCGGTTCTTGCAGCATGTCCACACCGATGTGGCCGGAATCCCATGCCATGTGCTGCGCCTCTCGTTCACCGGCGAAGCAAGCTTCGAGTTACACCACGCCCGCACCCACTCCGTCGAGTTGTGGCAGGCGTTGATGGCCGCTGGCCGCGAGCTCGGGGTACGTCCGCACGGTTTGCAGGCGTTGTTCGCGCTGCGCCTGGAGAAGGGTCATGTGATCGTCGGCATGGACACCGAGATGGACTCCACGCCACGGCGCCTCAACATGGACTGGGCGGTGAAGTTCGACAAGCCCGCGTTCATCGGCCGCACCGCCCTGCTACGCACCGCCGGTCTCGACGATCACCGCCGGCTCTTCGGGTTGACCATGGCCGGCCCGGCACCGGTCGAGGGCGCACCGATCTGGGTCGGCGATGAGATCGTCGGTCACGTCACGTCGAGCTTCCACTCGCCCGGTCTCGGCACGACTGTCATGCTCGGCTGGCAGAAACACACACCATTCGCCGACACGGTGACGATCGACGGCCGCCAGGCACAGGTCAGCCATACGCCGTTCTACGACCGCGAGGGTGCCCGTGCGCGCGCCTGACCAGTTGCACGGGTTGCGCGTCGTCGCCAAGCCCGCGGCGCTCGATGCCGTTCGGCTGCCGAAGGGCGCGACGATGTTGCGAATCGCTCCCGACGATGCCATCGTCGTCGATGCAGCAACGCTGATACTCGACGACCCGTTCGCGATCGTCGAACCCGAGTACGCATTCGTTCATTGGCGATTGACGCCCGAGGAGTTCGAGGGTGTTGCCCACCACATCGAATGGTCGCTCCCAGTCAGTGGCCGGCTCGGTCAGGGTCTGATCGCCGGCGTGCCGGCCAAGATCTTGATCAAGGCCGACCACGTCATGCTGGTGGTGTCGGCCGGTCTGGCCCACGAACTGGTGGAGCGTCTCTGGTGAACGAGTTCGTCGAGACACTGCTGGAGCTCACCTGGCACGAGCCGAAGGCGAGCTACGACGTCGTGATCATCGGCGGCGGTGGCCACGGTCTGGCAACTGCGTACTACCTGGCCACGCAGCATGACATCACCAACGTCGCAGTCATCGAGGCCGACTACATAGGCTCCGGCAACTCGGGGCGCAACACCACCATCATCCGCGCCAACTATGGAATACCCGAGTCGATCCGCTTCTACAACCACAGCGTCGAGCTCTACCGCGACCTGGAGGCCGAGACCGGCTGTTGGATCATGCACGACACCAAGGGTTTGATCTGGATGGCCCACACCGAGTCGGGTATGCGCGCCGAACGGTCCCGCGTTCAACTCAACAATGCGTGCGGTGTCGAGACCGTTCTGGTCGATCCGATGGAGATCAGGA
>JANOJI010000157.1:0-9277 GCA_031408175.1 Ilumatobacteraceae bacterium | reverse complement strand
TGCACCATCTCGAACTCGCTGTCGAGATGGCGCGGGCCCGGTCGGTCTGCCAGCGAAGCGATGAACTGTGGATCGCGGAACTTGTCGAGGAACGAGTGAGTAGCGCGCAGCGGTGCTTGCTCCAAACCCCACATGGTCTCGCGTCCGCACAACCGGGTGATCAGGTCGTGGATCATGTCGGCAACGAAGGCACAGGTGAGGCGGGCTTCGAGGTCGCCCTTTGCGCCATAGTCGAGCATCGCTTTGGCAGCGGCGACTTGTGCCGATGCGTGAGCCAGGTCGTAGGCCAGCACCTGATGGCGGTCGGGGCCACCATCGGCGGCGAGGTGGCGGATCGCCTTGCCGACGACGCTGTCGGCTAACTCGATGCTGTCTGCAGCAGCGACGAGATCGGCCGCCGACAGGTCGGCCCAAGGATCATCCCAAGAATCGCGGTGTTCCTGCACGATGGTGAGGCTACCGACGCGAGGTCGACACCCGAAAGTAAGGGGTGACGATCGTTGGCCCACTGTGTCAGGCTCGCGCATGCGTTCAGAACCAACAACGCGCATCTGCGTGTACTGCGGGTCGAATGCGGGCACATCGCCGTCCTTTGCCGAGGCGGCTCAACAGCTGGGATCTGCTCTGGCCCATCGAGGCATCGGACTGGCGTACGGAGGCGGTCACGTCGGGCTGATGGGCCTCGTCGCCGACGCAGCTCTCGCTGCAGGCGGCGAAGTGCTCGGTGTCATCACCGAGCAGCTGATGCGTGCCGAGGTTGCTCATACTTCACTGACGCGCCTCGAGGTCGTGCCGACCATGCACGATCGCAAAGCGCGTCTCACTGACCTGGCCGACGGCTTCGTCGTGCTGCCGGGCGGGTTCGGTACGGTCGATGAGTTCGCTGAAGCGCTGACATGGAATCAGCTGGGGTTGATCGCCAAACCCGTGGTGTTCCTCGATGTCGACGGCTACTGGGGTCCGCTCTTCGACTGGATGTTCAACGCTGTCACGGCCGGCTTCGTACGTGATTCGCACCGCATGTTGGCACAGCGTGCGCGCACCATCGACGAAGCCATCGCGCTCGCCACCGGCCCAGTGCCCGATGTCGGCCACAAGTGGATCGACCGCGACGTCACACCGCTGCCTGGCGTACCTCGTTCACCGTCCAGCTGATCACGTCGGCGGCGCCGAGCATCATCTTCGCGGTCACTTCACCCTCGCCGTTGGCACGCGCGTCGAGCGCGGCGCGAAGCGTGTCGTACATGTAGTCGGGTGTGACAACGATGCCATACTCGCCGGCACCGCGTTTCGACGTGACGTCGCCGGTGAAGGCCGTGTAGTGAAGCCGTAGCGCGCCGAGCGCACACCACTCGAACGACGCCAGGTTGAACGACGATGCTGGGTCTTCGCAGGCCTCGACGACCGCATCGGCGAGTTGCGACCAGTAGGTCGACAGGTTGTCGATCACGAACCGAACGCGCTCTTCAACCTCGTGCCAGATGTTCAGCTTGTCGACGACTGGGCCGCGTACCGTGACGCCGTACGTGGCCAGGGTGTACCAGGTGACCGGGTTGATCTCGAAGCACTCGCCATCGTGGTGCAGTTGGCCGTCGAGCGTCCACGGCCGATGCAACCCGGTGGCAGGCGCGGCGATCAGGTCGCCCCACGCCAAGTACGGGCCGTCGATGTACGGACGCGGTTGATGATCGTTCAGCCGCGCATGCGCGGCACGCAACGTCGCGAAGTCGTCGTCGCTTGCGGGCTCGGCCAGAACCGCGACGATGTCGATATCGCTGCGCCCCGGCTGCCAATCATCCAGCGCGTACGAACCGACGACATAGAGCCCCTCGACCATGCCTGGCGCACACGAGTCGACAATCTCCAGGTAGGTGCCCAGCGCCGAGGCGACATCCATCGCTCCAGTCTTGCCCAACTGCCACAACGATGGTGGGGATACGCGCAGCATGTGAGCGCATCAACCAACCGCCGATGGTTGACGCGCTCACATGATGTGTTGGGGGGAGGGGGAGATGTTTTACGGGGCCGAGATCACCCTGACGTGTGGGGTGCACATCGCGTCGGTGCAATGCACGACAGTGAGCTTGGAGACCATGAAGTCGAATCGACTGATGGTTGGGTTGCCGTAGACATCGAGCACGATCGATGTGTTGGCCGGCAATTCGCCGGCGACCGGATCGGGTGTCGCCGAGTCAACGGCGGTGCAATCGAGGTCGACGCAACGAACGATCCGCATGAAGGCCTCGCCCGCAAGCGCATTCGAGTTGTCGATGTAGCTGACCACGGCGAAGTCGTTGGCATCCAAGGCGATCGATGTATCGATCGGACCGGTGAAGCCATCGAGGACGAAGTTGACCACAGGTGCAGCGCACGCCTGATCATCACAGCGAGCGACCTTCAGAGCCAGGTTGTCGGCGTCGAAGTACGCGATGACGGGATTGCTGCCGAGGTCGAGTGCCATCGACAGGTCGGAGCCGACATCCTCTATTGCTCCATCGACCACGACGCTCGACTGGGCACCGGTGCAGGCATCGTTGCTGCAATGCACGAGCTTCACATCACCGTCTGTGGCGTTGTAGTAGGCGATCACCGGCCGCTGATCGAACAGGTCGAGCGCCAGCGAGCTGTACTGCCCGACATCGTCGGCACCTTCACCCGCGGTGATTGTTCCGGACGGGGCGTCGTCGCCGCCTCCGCAGTCCCTGTCGTTGCAGTGGGCGAGAAGCAGCTTGCCGCTGGCGTCGTAGTAGCTGATGACAGGGTTGCCGCTGTCGTCGAGCGCCAACGAGGAGAACTGGCCTCTGTCGTTCGTTGCGTCGACGGTGTTGACCGAGACGTTGGTGGCACAATCGAGGTCGTCGCAGTGGGCCAGTTTCAAGTCGCCGTTGACGGCGTCGTAGTAGCTGATCACTGCGAAGTCGTCGGAATCCAGCTCAAGGGATGTGTACGTACCGACAACGTCAAGGTTGCCGTCGCCATCGATGACATTGGTGTGTGCGATGACGCATGCCGGGTCGTAACAGCGAGTCAGCCGCAGCTGGGCGCCCACCGGGTCGTAGTGGCTGATCACTGGATTGCCGGCGCTGTCGAGCTGCATCGAAGCGTATTGACCGTTGGAGTTCGAGGTGTCGGGGTTCGACGCTGTCATCAGCTGAGTGCCGGGAGTTCCCTGCGTTCCGGGGGCACCGGACGTACCTGGCGTACCTGGCGTACCTGGGGCGCCGGCAGCACCAGTGGCACCGGTGGCGCCGGCAGGGCCCGTTGGTCCAGCCGAGCCGCCGCCCGCAGAGGCTGGCTCGTAGAGGCCGACGACGTCGATCAGTACGTCGACGGTGCCTGCGTTGGTGAACAGACTGAGCCGGCCAGATGCGTCGAGCCCGGTGGTCACCTGGTTCGGGGTCGGGCCTTGGCCTGCTGCCCAGTTGAGGCTGCTGGCCAGCGGCCGCACCTTGTCGGCGGGCCACACGGTGAGGAACCCGCCTGCGGACGGATTGACGGACGTGACGTTCAGAACAGCGCCGGTTGCAGTCGGGGACAGGGCGTCGCAGTTGCCGAATGTACCCCGTGCCGTGACGGTCAACGTCTCACCCTGCGCGAGCGGAGTGGTACGCGGCGATAGCTCGCCGGTCGGCGGCCCGTCGACGCGGGTATCGAGCAATCGACACGGAGTGATTGGTGTGAAGACCGATGCGGATCCGCCTGCAGCGCTTGCGAACGTGATCAGTCCGCCTGCACCGAGGCTGACTGCAACAGCAGCACCTATTGCAGACCACCGCGCCCCATGAATCCGTCCCATACAGGAGTTGTAACTGCAGCATTGTTGATCCGAAATAAGCCATTCGACTCAATCTCGCTACGGTGAACACTCGTGAACGAAACGATCTCGCAGGTCGCCGACGAGTTGTTCGCCACCGATGCGCCGCACGGCGTCAGCCTGGCTCTGGTGGTCATGCATCGCGGCGATGTGGTGTTCGAGAGATACGGCATGCAGCCCGACACCATCTTCGCTGCCGGCGGTCCGGTCAGTGCTGACACCACATTGACTTCGTGGAGCATGGCGAAGAGCATCACCCACGCGGCGGTGGGAGTGCTGGTGAGCGACGGTCTACTCGAGCTCAGCCGCCCGGCTCCCGTTGCCGGTTGGCGGGGCACACCGAAGGAAGCGATCACGTTGCAGGATCTGCTCGAGATGCGGAGTGGACTCGAATGGGTCGAGGACTACGTCGACGACTCGATCAGCCACTGCCTCGAGATGCTGTTTGGTGAGGGCCGGCACGACATGGCCGCGTATGCCGCTGGGCTCGCCATGACGCAACGCCCCGGCTCGACCTGGAACTACTCCAGCGGCACAACCAACATCATCTGTCGGATCGTGGGCGACGTGGTCGGCGGCAGCAGCGAAGGCATGGAGGCGTTCCTTCGCGAGCGCTTGTTCGGGCCAGCCGGCATGCGCAGCGCTGTGCCGAAGTTCGACGCCAGCGGCACATTCGTGGGCTCGTCGTACGTGTATGCCACAGCTCGCGACTTCGCCAGGTTCGGCGAGCTGTATCGAAACGACGGTGTGGTCGATGGTCGACGACTGCTGCCAGAGGGCTGGAGCGACGACGCTCGAACGTTCGTCGCCAACGACGAGAACGGCTTCGACTTCGGTCGCCACTGGTGGATGTGGCGCGATCTGCCCGGCAGCCTCGCGGGGCACGGCTACGAAGGGCAGTACTGCGTTGTTGTGCCTGACAGAGAACTGGTTGTGGTGCACCTCGGCAAGTGTCCAGCTGACACGCGCATCGAACTCACCAGCCGGCTGCGCACCCTGATTGGAAGTGTTGCCGCGACTCAGGTGCCGAGGTAGGTCGTCAGGTCTTCCCGGGCGAAGAAGGCCGACGATTCTTCCGCAGTGCAGTTGTCGCTGACACCGGTCATCAATTGCCCGAGCCCGGTCACCTCGGCCATCGTCAGATCCTGCATCGATCCGCCGCGTGCCAGAAACTCCTCGACGGCCGCGATGGTTCCGGCACAGTCGGACGGAATCGATTCGCCCGTGTCTGTCGCGCTGCCGGCGAGGGAATTGAGGAACTGCAGGAACCCGACAGTTCCGGGCGCCTCGGCCGCAGCCAATTCAGCCATCTGCTCGAACTGCCTGTCGTCGGATCCGGTGAGGCTGTATCTGTTGCAGCCTGCGGCGGAGGTCTCGGCGTCGAACGAGGTGGAGTCAGCCTCGAGTTCCTTGGTGATTGCCTCGAAGTCGGCGAGCGTGGCCTTGTCCCAATCGACGGATGAGACCTTCGGCTCGATCTTCCTCAGGAATGAACCCAACAAGTCAATGCACTCCTGCGGCATGTCGCCGAAATCGTCGACGGTGATCGTGTCGCCGGTGGCATCGACGGCACTTCCGGTCGACCCAACCGATACATCGCTCGTGGTGCCGCCGCATGCGGCAAGCAATGCAAGGACGCTGACTACGATGATCTCTTTCATGGTGTTCCTTCGCTCGCCTCCACCAGAAGTTATCGGTGGGGCTCACTGGGATACTTGAGTGCCGCCCGTCTCATCGCCTGCGGTGACGGTCGATTTGGACTAAGCAGTACGAGATGGCCATCGAGTCGGATGACCCCGCAACGGGTGAACTGCCCCGTGTGTCACCGGACGACACGGGTGGCCCGCCGCGCCCTCGCAGGTTCCGGCCATTCCGGTTCACGCTGAAGTTGCTGGCCTTCGTCACGATCGTATATTTCGCGACATACGCCGTCGTACCGGGTGTGCGAGAGGCTGCGGGGAAGCTTCGCAGCGTCAACCCGGCGCTCCTCGGGCTCGGCTTGCTGCTCGAGATGTCCGCGTTGTTCGCATACACCTTGCTGACGCGGGCGGCGCTCGGCGAGGAGTCGACCAAGATCTCGCGTGCCCGACTCTTTCGTATCCAGATGAGCACCAAGGCGTTGTCGAGCATCGTTCCGGGCGGCAGCGCCGCCGGCTCTGCGATGGGATATCGCCTGATGACACTGTCGGGTGTGCATGGACCCGATGCCGGATTCGCGTTGGCGACGGCAGGTCTCGGCTCGGCTGTGGTGCTGAATCTGATTTTCTGGATCGCGTTGACCGTCTCGATTCCCATCCGTGGTGTCAACCCCGGCTACGCAACGGCTGCTATCGCAGGCATCGTGCTGATGCTGATTGCGAGCGGCATCGTCTTCGGCCTGATGGAGGGCCAGGGACGAGCCGAGCGAATCCTGCGTTGGGTGGCGCGTCACCTTCGTCTCAGCGAGGATCGAGCCGCTGCCGGCGTGCGGCATATCGGATTGCGTCTCGAAGACCTTGCCGGCGATCGTCGGTTGCTCGGCCGGGTGCTCGGTTGGGCGGCGGCCAACTGGATCCTCGATGCCGCAGCGCTGTGGGTGTTCCTGCGTGCGTTCGGCGCGTCTACCGACATCGACGCGCTGATCGTCGCCTTTGGTCTCGTGAACGTGCTCGCGGTGATCCCGATCATGCCGGGGGGTCTCGGGATCATCGACGGCGGTCTGCCGATCGCGTTGGTCGGCTTCGGCCTGACGAAGGGAACAGCGGTGCTGGGCACCGCGACGTACCGCCTCGCGCAGTTCTTCTTCCCGATCGTGCTCGGCGGCATCCTGTACGCGTCACTGCGGGTCGGGCCATGGAGCATTAGTCGTCGAGACCGCTTGCGGCGGTTGCGCGACATCGCCGCAGATCCGTCGAACAACGAACGCGCCCTCGACTTCTCCGTGCGCTTTGCCCAGCGACGAAAGGACATGGGTGACGCGACGGCCGAGCTGCCGGTCGAAGGTGACGGCGACGACGATCGCTAGCTACTGTCGGCCACATGACCTCGCATGAGCGCCCGTTCGGACGATGCCTCGAAGATTTCGTCGTCGGAGACGTGTACAAGCACTGGCCCGGCAAGACGATCACCGAGTACGACGATCATCTCTTCTGCATGATCACGATGAACCATCACCCGCTCCACACCAACGATTGGTTCGCTGCGGAAAGCGTGCAGGGCCGCAATGTGGTCGTCGGCAATCTCGTCTACTCGCTGGTGTTGGGCATGAGCGTGCCAGACGTCAGCGGCGCGGCAATCGCCAACCTCGAGATCGAAACGTTGCAGCACAAGTTCCCCACGTTTCACGGCGACACGATTCACGCCGAAACGCGGGTACTCGATGTGCAGACATCGAAGTCAAAACCCGACCGCGGCATCGTGACGGTCGAGAGCAAGGGCTTCAATCAACACGGACAAGAGGTCTGCTACTTCCGGCGCAGGGTCATGGTGTGGAAGCGCGACAGCGTGCCAACACGCCGCCGGCCATATGACGGTGTCGACGTCTGGGCCGAGTAGGTCCAGTGGAGTGCTTCACGCCCACCCGGGGTGGCGGCAAACACTCTGAGGCGTTGCGGTGGGGGATGCCGAGGTTGCGTGACCTGCCGTGGCGCCAGACCCGAGACCCATGGGCGATCCTGGTGAGCGAAGTGATGTTGCAGCAGACCCAGGCGCGGCGAGTCGTACCGAAGTGGCACCAGTTCATGGCGACATATCCGTCGCCAGCTTCGTGTGCAGAGGCGCCGCTGGGTGACGTACTGCGGTTGTGGCAGGGGCTCGGCTATCCACGGCGGGCCCGGAATCTGCACACCGCAGCCGCGCAGATCGCCGCGGCGGTTTCGTTCCCGTCGACCCTCGAGAACCTGCTGCAGTTGCCAGGTGTCGGCGCGTACACCGCCCGCGCAGTGCTTGCGTTTGCGTTCGAGGCCGATGTAGCGGTGGTCGACACCAATATTGCACGCGTTCTGGCGCGCCTGGCTGGCCGCCGGCTCACCCCGAAGGAAGTTCAAGCTGCAGCCGACGCCGCACTGCCGCCCGGCGAGTCGTGGGCATGGAACCAGTGCGTTATGGATCTTGGTGCCGTGTTGTGCCGGCCGACATCACCGCAGTGCTCGCTGTGCCCGTTGCGGTCTCAGTGTGCTTGGCAGGGGAGCGGAGCGGACCCGGCGATCAGGTCGGCGGCGGTCAGTACGCGCCAGGCGCGCTTCGCCGGCAGCGACCGTCAGGCACGCGGTCGGCTGATGAAGGCGCTGGTGGCGGGCCCCGTTGCGCACGATCGGTTAGCGGTGGTGATGGGCTGTGACGCCGATCGAGCGTCTCGGCTGGCTGTGGGTATGCGACTCGAGGGGCTGGTCGTCGTGGCTGGCCTTGCAGTAGAGCTACCATAGCGGTATGCTTTGTGCATGCCAACACAGTTAGCAATTCGTCTACCAGACGACCTGCTCCGCGACCTCGACTGGGTCGTGATTCGCCTCAACTACGGCAGCCGAACCGAAGCGATGCGCGATGCCCTGATCAGGCTGATCGATCAGGAACGTCGCAAAGAGATCGGCGAGCAGATCGCCGAGGGATATCGACGAATGCCCCAGACCGAGGAGGAGCTGGAGTCCGCGTACCAGTCATTGCGTCAGTCGATCGAGGAGGAGCCGTGGGAAAAATGGTGGTAGTCCAGCAGGGCGCGATCTATTGGGCCGAGGTTGAATCGGACAAGGGGCGGCCGTTCCTCGTACTCACCCGCGATCGTGCTATCCCCGCGCTCGACGCGGTGTTGGTAGCCCCGATCACACGATCGGTACGTCGTATCCACACCGAGATCGCACTTGGCGAAGATGACGGCCTGATGTACGAGTGCGCTGCCACGATCGACAATGTCAAGACCGTGCCGAAGGCGGCATTCACCCGCCAACTCGGTTCACTTGCCTCGGGTCGCTGGCCTGACGTGTGCGCGGCGATGCGTGCCGCGATCGACTGCTGAACTATCCCGCTGCGTCTTGGCCGGCGGTGATGGCGGCGACGATTTCGTCGATGGCCGCGTCGGCGTAGGCGATCATCTCGTCGTCGGTGCGGTCTTGGATCGGGTGGGGTGTGAAGACCCGAGCAACGGTTGGAAACCCGAGTGCGTTCGACTGCGCGTCGGCTGCATCGACGAACTGCGCGGACGCGACGAACACGGCGGGCACGCCACGGGCTTCGAGATCAACGATGTCGTGCACACTGCACGACGTACAACTGCCTCAATCGGCGAGCGCCTCGATCACCACCTCGCATTGCGTGGCGATCTCGTGCCGCAGGTCGACCGGTGCCGGCTTGGCGAACGTCGGCTTTCTGTAGCGCAGCACGTTGGCGCCGAGCTCGATCAGTCGTTGCTCGACCCGGTTCAGGAACACATCGCCCCGTGGCTTGGAGATGTCGAGCAAGCCGATCGTCTTGCCCTGCAACGAGCCAGGG
>JANOJI010000141.1:0-5922 GCA_031408175.1 Ilumatobacteraceae bacterium | reverse complement strand
CGAGGATCTCCTGCTTGTATGCCGGAGTCCACCGATGAGCGCCGAGCCCTGCTCCCGCAAGGTGGACGATGGCCGAAAGGCCAGTGAGGTCAGCGGGGTTGATCGCTCGCGCTCTGGGGTCCCAGCCAATCTCCTGGCTCGCCACTACGCAGATAGGTAGAATACCGGCGTGGCCGCGAACCCGCCCAGCGCAGCGATGACATCGGGTGCCTTCACCGCGACGGTTTCCGCCATCACCAACGCGTTCGGCGACCCGACTCGCCGCGGCATCTACCTGTTCGCACGCGAGCATCCCGAGGGTGTCACGGCATCGCAAGTCGCCGAGCAGTTCGGCCTGCACCCCAACGTGGCCCGCCATCATCTCGATCGCCTGGCCGCCGGTGGCTATCTCGAGGTCGCTGTCGAACGCGCCGAAGGCGCCGGTGCCGGCCGGCCGTCGAAGCGTTATCGCTCGGTGGCCGATGTCTCCATTGACGTGCCGGTGCGCAGCGACGATCTCGTGCTCTCGTTGCTCGGCAAGGCGTTGGCATTGCTGCCGAGCGACCAGGCCGAGGCGATGGCAGAACAAGTCGGTCAGGAGTACGGCCAGGCCATGGCTGCCGGGCTGTCAGGTCCCGACGTCGCCGCAGGGCAGCGCAGCTTGCGGTCGGCGATGCAGGCCGTGGCCGATGCGCTCACCGCCCATGGCTTTGCGGCCCACGCCGACCAGCGCAACAACCAGCTGCGAATCGTCAACAACCATTGCCCGTTCGGCGACGTGGCGATCGAGCATCCAGTGATCTGCGCCGTCGACCGCGGCATGGTCAAGGGCATGCTCGGCGCACTGTGCGGCGACACCGATGTCAGCATCGAGTCGTCGTTGCCTCAAGGCGACACGTTCTGCGCCACCACGTTCTGACACACCCTCGCGACTACTTGCGCAGAAGGGCGTATTCGATCACGCGATGAACGATGTCGTCGTCGCACTTGGCCAACGCGCCGCAGTCGAATGGCGGCTGAGGGTCATACTCGATCATCAGTTGCGCAGCTTGGGCCGCGGTTCGATCGACCAGCAATTCGACGAGTCGCAACGCCATGTCGATGCCGCTCGACACTCCCGCTGCTGTGATGATCCGCTGGTCGAGGTGCTCGACGACCCGCTGCGCCGTCGGTGTCGCGCCGGTCGCCTCCAACTCGGGATAGCAGGCCCAGTGCGTTGTCGCCGTCATTCCGTTCAACAGCCCGGCGGCCCCGAGCACGAGCGATCCCGTACACACCGATGTCGTGTACGAAGTCGATTCGTGAGCGCTGCGAACCCACGCCAGAACATGATCGTCGTGTACCAGTGGCCGTGTGCCGACGCCGCCGGGGAACACGACGATGTCCGGTTTGGGGAGTTCCTCGAACGTGGCATCGATCGTGACGCCGAGCATGCCGTTCTCGCTGCGAACCTCGCCGCGTCGGTGGCCGATGAATGTGACGTCGATCGTCGGGATGCGTTGTAGCACTTCGTAGGGACCGATGGCGTCGAGAGCGGTGAACTGAGGGAACAGGGGTATGGCGACCTGCATGGGAGTGAGCCTTTCTAGGAGACGGCGTCGAGGTGCCGGGCGTTGGACTTTGGGTGAGATCGGAATCGACGACGGTAGGCATCGGGCGCTACTCCGACGCGTCGTTGGAAGGCGCGTCGCAGCGACTCGGCAGTGCCGAGGCCACAGTTGGTGGCGATGAGGTCGAGGGACGACGCCGTCAACTCCAACTCGGCGCGGGCGGCCTCGACTCGCACACGCTCGACGTAGCGAGCCGGCGTCTCGCCGACCTGGTCGGTGAACACTCGGCTGAAGTGTCTGCTGCTCATCGCGGCTCGTGCCGCAAGGAGGTCGAGGCGATGGTCGCCGGCAGGATGCGTGTCGATGTAGTCCTGGGCCGTGCGAACTGTCGCTCGCGTTGCTCGTGGCACCCACACCGGTGCGGCGAACTGGGTTTGTCCACCGGGGCGATGCAGGAACATCACCATCCATCGAGCGACGGTCTGAGCGACGTCGCCGCCGTAGTCGGACTCGACCATCGCCAAGGTGAGATCGATACCTGCCGTCACGCCGGCAGACGTCCACACGTTTCCGTCGCGAACATAGATCGGGTCAGGGTCGACGGTCAGCCCTCGATACTCCTTCCGCAGTTGCTGCGCCCGCGCCCAGTGCGTGGTCACCGTGCGACCGTCGAGCAGCCCGGCCTCGGCAGCGATGAATGCGCCGCTGCACACGGTGGCAACGCGCCGACTGCGCTTCGCCGCGCTACGAATCCAACTCATGAGCGGTTCGTCGTACCGTGCCGACTGCGATCCCTCGCCACCGGGGATCAGCAGGGTGTCGATCCTCATCCGATCCGATGGCAGCGCAGCGGTGACGATTTGCATACCGCTCTCGGTCGTGATCGGAGTGCCGCGCTCCGAAACGATGGTGAGGTCGTAACCGGCGGTGGCTCGCTTCCTGGCAGCGAGCACAGCCGTAGCACCGGCAAACACTTCGTGCGGACCGACAGCATCGAGCGGTTGCATGCCGTCGAACGCAACGATGACGACAGATCGGCGGGTCACGACCCGATCATCGCCCGCCGAGGAGGTGGCGTCAATGACATGGTTCCCACGAATCAGGACACAGCGCAAGTTCCATCTCTCTCGTTCTGTCCGTACGATGGTTGCGACCCTCATCGAAAGGACCGACGTGGACGTACGCATCGGTGTCACACAAGCCCCCCGCGAACTCACCCTCGAACTGGCCGACGATCTTGATCGAGAGGCACTGAAGACGAAGGTCGAGGCAGCACTCTCGGGTGCCGTCGATGTGCTGTGGCTCACCGACAAGCGCAACCGCGACGTGGGCGTGTGTTCTGCCAAGATCGCCTACGTAGAGATCGGCACACCGGAAGGCGACCGCAAGATCGGTTTTGGCGGCTGACGTTTCGAGGGCTGACGGGTATCACGCGTTGCGCGCGCACGCTGAGTGCTAGAACGATTGCATGGCCACGCTCGGCGAACTCTGCCGTCAACACACGTCGCTGACCCGCGACGAGATCAACCATCTCAAACTATTGGTCAGCGAATGGGGCCTGCTTGCTGATCTGTGCTTTGCCGACCTCCTGCTGTACGTACCGTCGACTGATTCCGAATGGCTGATCGTTGCCCAGGTGCGTCCGGCGACCGGCCAGACGATCTATCTCGCCGACTATGTCGGTGTGCCCGCCGACAACGAACGTCCGTTGCTGACGTCGGCGTTCGAGACCGGTGAGATCTGCGAGGGCGAGATCGCTGTCGACCTCCTGCCCGAACCAGCGCGGATGCTGGCTATACCGGTTCGTCTGGGCACCAAGCAGATCGCGGTGCTGTCGCGTGAGTGGTCGAATCGAACGGGTCGACAGCCCGGCGAACTCGAGCGCACGTACCTCGGGATCTTCCAACGGTTCGCGGCGATGATCGCCGAAGGGTCGTTTCCCTTCCATGGGTTGGTCGGTGATTCCAGTGCAGCACCGCGCGTCGGCGACGGCGTGATGGTGCTCGATGACGAAGCACGCGTGCGCTACGCATCTCCGAACGCGGTGTCGGCTCTGCATCGGGTGGGCATCAGTGCCAATGCAGTCGGCATGCGCCTGGCCGAACTGGGCTTCAACGACAGCCCGGTGCGCCTGGCGTACGAAGATCGCATCCCGGTGATCGAGGAGTTCGACCAGACACCCAACGTCACGCTGTTGACTCGTTGCATGCCGATTTTGGCGGGCGGGGAGGTGACCGGTGGGGTGTTGCTGTTGCGTGATGTCACTGAAGTGCGCAAGCGCGACAAGTTGCTGCTGTCCAAGGACGCGACGATCAGAGAAATCCACCACCGGGTGAAGAACAACCTGCAGACCATCTCGTCGCTCCTGCGACTGCAGGGTCGCAGGCTCGAATCGCCGGAGGCCAAGGCCGCCGTCGCCGAGTCGGTGCGCCGCATCCGCACGATCGCGCTTGTGCACGAGACGTTGTCGCGTGAGCCCGGCGACGACGTCGCTTTCCTCGAGATCGTTCGTCCGCTGCTGCGGCTTGCCGAAGAGGGACTGCAATCTCCGGATCGTCCGGTGCGCTTCACCGTGCAGGGTGAAGGCGGTCGACTGCCATCGACCATTGCCACACCGCTGTCGGTGGTGCTGACCGAACTACTCCAGAACGCCGTCGATCACGGATTCCCGGAGGGCAGTACTGGCGGTGACGTGGTGGTGCAACTCAATCCCACGGAGGATCAACTCAACATCCGCGTGATCAACGACGGCCGCGGTCTCGACTCGCAGTTCGAACTCAACAAGGCGACGGGACTCGGCTTGTCGATCGTTCGTACCTTGGTGACCACCGAACTGGCCGGCAGCATCACGATGCGCTCCGGCATGCCTGAAGACTTCGCGGCTGCGGGTCTCGGCGATCAGCCCAAAGGTGCGGGAACCGTCGTCGACCTCAGCGTGCCCATCTGATTCGGGCCGATCTGGTTCAGACGGCGGCTTTCTGACGGGCGACGTATTGGCGACGAAGCACGCGGCGCTCCTCCTCCGACGTTCCACCCCAAATGCCAGAATCCTGGTTGGTCTCGAGGGCGTAGTCGAGGCAATCGCGGTGAACGGGGCACTGCCCGCACACTTCCTTCGCTCGGGCGATCTGCAGCAAGGCATAGCCGGTGGTACCGACCGGAAAGAACAGTTCCGGGTCGGTGTCTCGACAGATGGCTTCGGATCGCCAGGTGTAGTCGGCATTGGCAAGTGTCAGGCTGGACGCAAGAATGGTCACGATCGACTCCACGGTGGCGAATTGTGAGAATTTTCACGTGCAGACCCGACACCGGGGGACGGATTCTCGACATCGGTGTGCACAGTGCTGTCAAACCTAGGAAACAAATCATCCGTTGACAAGGGGTAGGGGCATGTTCTGCGACATAGTTCCTACAGATGGGGGGTATCTATGGTAGAGGTACTTGCCCATCGCGGGGCCTCGAGAGCCGCCCGAGAGAACACGATCGAGGCATTCCGCCTGGCTGCGGCGATGGGCAGCGACGGGGTCGAACTCGATGTGCGTCGCACGGCCGACGGTCTGCTGGTCGTTCATCATGACCCCTCCGTGGCTGATGGTCGGGTCATCGGCGACGTGCAATCGGTCGACCTTCCTTCCTATGTACCGCACCTCGGCGCGGCGCTCGACGCGTGCAACGGAATGTGGGTCAACGTCGAGATCAAGAACGACCCGAGCGAACCCGACTTCGATCCCATCGACTCGATCGCAGATCACACCGTGGCCGAGCTGTTGCGGCGCGGGGAGGATGCCCGTTGGCTGATCTCCGCCTTTCGCATCGAGACGGTCGATCGTTGCCTGGCTCTCGCTGGGAGCATCCGAACTGCGTGGTTGGTGCAGGACGTCCCCGACGACGTGATCGCCACGATGGTCGGTCATGGCCACGCAGCGTTGCACCCGTGGGTCGGAGCGCTGCACCGATCTCACATCGACGTGTGTCACGGCGCTGGTATCGAGGTCAATGCATGGACGTGCGACGATCCGCAGCGGATGGCCGAGTTGATCGAATGGGGGATCGATGGTATTTGCACAAACGTTCCCGATGTGGCAGTCGACGTGGTGGCGAGATCTCGCAGTCAGCGCAGGTCAGACCTTGGCGGTGAGTGACGGGTATACGAGGTTCACCGCGTTCGGCCGGTGCTCGAACCGCAGCTCCAGCGTCTCACCCAGGTAGTCGCCGTCGAGTTGAAACGGGAACGGACGGGCGGACGTGACAGTGAGACACGACAGGTCGGTCTGTACGTCGACGGTGTCGGATGGCTTCATGCCGCCACCGCGCAGCGCGCCGCCAAGGGCGTGGAGAATTGCCCCAACCTTCAACGTCTTGAACGTGATAGCCACCAGGCCGCGATCGAATG